>NZ_JBICHO010000550.1:0-4451 GCF_043100905.1 Rhodopirellula sp. JB055
GTGCGACTGGACGCTGAACGGAGTCTGCTCAGCCCGGTGCGATCTGACTATCTGGCTCACGTGCAAGCACAAACCGACAAAGCGATTCGCGCGTTCACAAGACTGCAAAAGGATGCGTTGGCGATCGATCAAGCCGGTGCACTGCGAGATGAAATCATCGATCACTTGAATGCCTTTGTGGCGATGCCCATTCGAGCCAAATCGCTGATGGATGATTCCGTTTGCCAGTTGCTGCTTGAAACGATCGCATTGCAACGATGGCTGGACTCTGCCAACAGCGATTCGATGCACCAAGGCGATGCGATGATCCAGTCCGTCAAACATCGTTTGTCGGTTTTGCTGACTGCACTTCAATCACAACAAGACCAATCATCGTCGACCATTCAAACGGTCGCGGTTTCGCGGTCCAGCGACGGGTTTGTAGAAAGCACACGAACGCGAATTCAACGTTCGACCTTGGCGGCCCAACTTGAACTAGCTGGGACGTCGAGCAAACCAGGCACCCTGGATCGGTTGCAACAAGCCGCCCAGACCGCGAGCCAAACGCTGCTGAACGCGTCAACATCCGAAGACGAAATGGTCACTGCCGTCGACCAATACAAACAACTCGTGCGTGCCCTGAAATCGGATATCCAAACGCCCGCCAAGCATGCCACTGCGGCAAAAGACCTGGACGCGGCAACGCAGCGTTGGTCGCAGATTTTGCCAACGCTCGTCGCCGACACGCGTGTCTGTGCCGTCGATGCAACCCAAGACGAACGAGAACGTTACGCGATCTCGAACAGTCGCTACCAACGACTCGCTGCTTGGATTGGATTGCCCGCACTGCCCCGAATCGAATCCAACACCAACGTTGACGTGACCGTCCAAGGCTCGCTGGCAATGTCAGATCGTGTGATGTTGAACATCGCGGTCCAATCGACTTCGGCATCGATGGGTTCGGGGATCTTGGAAATCGAAACCGATGGTGGTTGGATGCAAATCAACACCCTGGCTGATTCGACCATCACACCCGTGCAACGAGTCTCAGGTGAAACTGATTATCGCTCGATCGTTTCGCAAAGAGCCACATCCACCGAAACGGCGTCAGAAAAGCTGGGCCGGTTTTCGAAGCAAAAGACCGCTTCGATCGAGATCCGTCGAGCGTCGCAGGCTGGAAACGCGAAGACGCCGAAAACATCTGCGATCAACCTGCGTTGGATCACTCAGAACAACATCTTTCGCACCAGTGTGCCTTTGGAATTGCCGCTGTCCGAATTTGCGGCCGCTCGATCCAGTGCCGGCGACTCGTGGGTCATGCACGCCAACCGAGACCTCTTTTCGACGCTGTGGATCCAGCCACTGGATTCGTCGTCGCAGTCCTGGCAGGTCCGTCTGCTGGGTTGGTCCGAACCGGGACGAACTTGCCCGCCGACGATGAAGTCGGAGCAAGCCAAGCGGTGGCTCGCCACCCAAACGCCTCCGACCGAACTGGCGATCCAGCCCAACCTGGCGACGGCGTTGGGGCAATGGACGCAGGTCATGTTCCCCGCTGCCAAGCTGGAACCCGACGCACCTCCAATCACAGTCGCATCGCTTTGGTGCGAAGTCACCGACACAGAAAATGATCGCGTGCAATGGATTGACTTGAGTCCTCGGGTGTATCGCCCGGACTCGCTGATTCAGCCGGTCGTGGCGTATGACGACAACGCCCGCAAAGTCGATGTGTCGATCAGCGCTCTCGCTGGCGTCGATGGACCGACACATGTTCGCATCGAACTGGTCGACTTGGTGACTCATCAGACCGTGGCCCATGGCGAACAAATGATCACCCCCGATTCTCGCGTCACCAAATCGTTCTCGTCGGCCGCTTGCGATGGGCATCCCATCGGCGTTCGAGTGTTGAGCGACCAGTGGCCGAGTGCCTTTGTGTTTCACTTGGCGGGCAATCGCAGCGAGCAATTGCTCACCCCATCCGATGACCACTCGGCCATCGTCATCGGTGCTCCTTTATTGCCTGATGCACCGGCTTCCCAGGACCTTCCGCCAGTGATCGTTTCCAAAGACGCTGATACTGTCTCCGCCGATGTATGGGTCGACCTCAGCGACAAACTGTTCCACTACGGCAGCGACGTGGTGACATTGGGATTGGATCTGAATGGCGATCGTTACTTGCAGAACGAACCAACCGTCTCGGTCACCACGCCTGCCGCGATCGAATTCACTTGGGCCGGTGTGGATCCACTTGGCCAACCCGGATTGAAAAGTCGTGTGCGTCCACATCGACTCAGCGTGCCGGTGGGTGTGGTCCGAAACCAGCGTGCACCGCTGATCGCCAGCCTGCAACGAGGCGAGCAACTCGTTTGGAGCAACCCGATCACGGCTGTGTTTGACACGTTGCCACCCAAGCTGAAGGACATCCAGATCCGATCGCCGCTGCCAGCAATCTTGGGCGGGCCGGTGGAAGTTCGTTTCACTGTCGATGACGCGGGACTCAGCGAAGCGGCCTCCATCCAAGCGGCTTGGGCAACGGCCGGCCAACAAGAGTTCACGCCCGACGTGAAACCCGTTCCTGGCCAACGACTCGGTGACGGAAGCTGGGCCGTCATCCTGCCAACGGATAAACTGGCATCGGGAACACACACGTTGTTGATGCAAGCAACCGACGCAGCCAATAACCCGGGCCTGATCAAAACGCTTGCGATCGAGTTGCTGACCGAAGCCGAGTTGAAGGCTCGCCGCGAAGCCGAAGTCACCGTTCTGCAAGGCAAAATCGCCTATGTGACTCTGCCAGTCGCAGGCATGAAGGTCGCGCTCAAAGCGCTACCAAAAGAAAAGCCTGACAATCCGGACGAAAAAAGCGTGGAACAACCCTTCCAAGCGTCGAATTTACCCCAAGAGGCACTGACCGATGCGAGCGGTCAGTTCGTGTTTCCCGCCGTGAAGGCTGGTCAATACGAATTGACATTGGAAGGCCTCTATCGCGGGGATCGCTATCGCAAAAGTGTGGAGGTCGCCGTGAAACCGCCTCAGCCAACTGATCTCCCCACCATCCGCATCGATTGAAGACGAACGCCCAAACATGAACGCGAGACGGTCAGCAACGAACGGCATGACGGGAGCCACCCATGCGTGGTCGTTGCTGCTCGCGTCTGGCTGTCTGGTTCTTGCATCCGGCTGCACGTCGTTGAATGTCTTGGAGCGTCAGGCTACGACGCCAGTCTTGATCAGCCCGGATGGAGTCGCCACTCCGCCGGCCCCAGTTCCAATGACGCTGCCGCGTTTCTTGGGAATCGATACCATCGGTCGTCGCTGCCTTCGCAAGACGGTGCTGCTCGGCCAAATCACCTATGAAAAAGCAGCGACCGCAGTTCCCGCATTGCAGCCGCCGCCGATGAGCCTGCCGTCATCGCACCCTGCCAATGCGGCCTCGCCTTCGCCTGCCGTCGCGGGGGCACTGAAAGTGAAAGAAGCGAAGGTCGCCACAGCCGCCAAGGTAAAAGCTTTGGAGGTCTTGGCCGGCGAAGACTGCTCCGTCAATCCACATGTGGAAGAAGGCATTCTCGCGGGACTGGACGATGTTTCGGCAGAGGTCCGCATCGCGGCCATCGAAGCGGTCATCGCCTCGCGTCGAGGATGCGATCCCGGTTGTGGAGGATGTTGCAGCATCCCAATCCGTCAAAAACTCACTCGAATGGTGTTTGACAAGACCGGACCTTGCTGCTGGTTTGAACCCAGCTCCAAAGCCCGACGTTTGGCCCGCTTGGCACTCGATGCCTGCGGTGGCCCAGTCGAACCCAACGCCTGTGGCTGCGACATTCAAACGGACTATCCGATTGAAGGACCACCGCCCGAACTGCTCCAACAAATCCTGTCGGAATAAAGTCAGCCGCCTCGCTGCGACTTCCCAAACGCCACGAACCACGCTGCTTCCACAGCGTCCTTCTTCAAGGTTGTGCAGTTTCTGGTGCTGTGTTTTGGCGGGTTTCTGCATTTAAGAACCTCTCCCGAAACGAAGTTTGAGGGGAGGTCGAGTGACGCCGTTCAGCCGTACGCGAGGGAGGGGTCCGAGCATGGGAAGCGGCACGCACTGATTCCCGCGAAACCAAATGCAAGCGAACAACGTCGAACAGCAATCGTTCACCGTCGACTCGTCGCTCCCAGCGTCGCAACACTTGGGAACATCGAACCGTCTACTGGCTGGATCGTGCGAACCGACTGACGCTTCATCTCTGCAATCGATTGCATCTCGACCTGCAGATCTGCGGTCGGGTGGATCGGTATTGCAAAGGTGAATCTTCGCGCCGGAGAGCAGACGATCGAGGTCTTCGACGCTGGTCGAGTCACCACACATCAGTCGATGGTCGCCGAGGATCCAAATGTCGCCGCGCTGCGTGATCGCTTCGTCTGGCGGTTCGGGGACGTCGTCTGGATCCGTCAAACCCTGCGTTACACCGGGATCGAGCAGCTTG
>NZ_JBICHO010000551.1:0-11298 GCF_043100905.1 Rhodopirellula sp. JB055
TTTTTTTGTTGCTCTTTTCAAAAAACCCGCAGTGTCTGGTTGGGACCACCGGGCGGTTTGCGTTGGAAGGCGTGGCGTGGCGTCCGCGTCGGGTTATGAAAAACCAATGCTCACGCCTAAGCGCAACTTCAAAACTCACGCGTCGGGTTGTGAAATCGAATGAATCAACAAGCCGTCACGCATCGGGTTTCCGTGAATGTGCAACGTCAAAACGTTCGAGCAATGGGCAGCGTTCCTCCCCTTCTGTGATTCTGCGAACGCTACACGCGTTGGGCGACGCGGAGTTTGGCGCTGCGGCTGCGAGGGTTGGCTTGGACCTCTTCGTCGGTGGGACGCAGCGGTTTTCGCGTCAGGATTTCCCAGCGGTCGTCATCGCGGAACGCGTTCTTGACGATTCGATCTTCCAGTGAGTGAAAGCTGATGATCACGGCGCGACCACCGGGGGCAATCCAATCGGGAGCCGACTGCAAGGTTCGTGTGAGGCCGCCGAGTTCATCATTGACCGCGATCCGCAACGCCTGAAATGTTCGCGTGGCGGGATGGATGTCGTGGTTGCGTGAACGAGGCACGCAGCGGCGACAGATCTCCACCAACTCACCGACTTGGGTGACTGGGTTGCGCTCGCGGGCTCGTAAGAAGATCTGTTTGGCGATGCGGCGACTGAATCGTTCTTCGCCAAATTGATAGATCGCATCAGCGATTTCTTTTTCGCTGTGTTGTTGAAGCCAACGATAAGCCGGGACTCCATTTTCCGGATCAAAACGGAGGTCCAGTTCCGCGTCTTCGATCGTGAAGGTGAACCCTCGGTTTCGATCGGCAAGTTGATCGCTGGATAAACCGAGGTCCAGCACCAAAGCATCAGCATGCGTCAGGTCCAACGCGTCGAGTGCCTTGGGCGAATTTTCATAGCTGCCGAGGAACAATTCGATTCGGGGATCGTCTTGGATCCAAGCCTTTTGTTCATCACGACGAACCACCGCCGGATCGCGATCGATCGCAATCACGCGCGGTGTTCCGGACTCGGTTTCAGCGTCCGCTAACACTTCGGCCAGCAAACGAGTGTGCCCGCCACCGCCGTAGGTGCCATCGATGACCGTGGTCGGATTGATTTCTCGAACCCACTGCACGATCTCGTTGGGCATCACACTGACGTGTTCTGTTTCCGCTGGGGATGCTTCCGCGGAAACAGATTCAGAGTCTTGGTTGGTCGGATTCAACGGTTGCGGTGCCGTCACGCGGTCTCCGCCTTGATTTGCGAAAGCGATTTGGAGCAATGCAACGCGGTCTCAATTTGGCCGTGAATCTTCTTCAGCCGTTCCGCATCACCGCCACCCACTTCCGCGGCCACCCAGCCTTGGAACTTGATTTCTGCGAGTGCCTTGCGGACGCTGGCCCAATCGATGTCGCCTTCCGTGACGTCGGTGAAGCGACCTTGTTCACGGGAGAATCCCTTGATGTCCAGTTTGCCGATTCGGTGTCCCAGGGTCGTCACCCACTCGGCCACGTCACCGTACTTCCAGTGGTTGCCAAGATCGAACTGGACACCGATCCAAGGTGTGTTGAACGAGTCAACAAAGTCTGCCAGTGGTTGAGCCGATTGGTTTTCGTCTCCACCGTGATCGTAGAGGAAGTGATTCCAGACGTTCTCGATCAGGATTTTGACGCCCAACTTTTCAGCGAGGGGGACAGCGCGATCGAGGGCTTCGAAGGCGCGCTGGCGGACTTCTTCGGCCGTGCCGTCTTTGCCGTGGCCGGGAACGATCAGGAACGTGTTGGCACCCAAGTCGGCGGTCTGCTGCAGCGACTCCTCCAGCAATTGCTGAGCCTTCTTGCGGGTCGCTGCATCAGGACTGGTGTGGGTGGTGCCCCAGTGATAGCCGCCGACCGTTCCGTCGATCGTCAAACCGGTTTCCGCGGACGCGGCGACCATCGCTTGGACGTCCATGCCTGGGGAGGTGTTGGGTTCGACGCCTTCGAATCCCGCGTCTTTGGCAATTCGAAATCGTTCGATCCACGGGTTAGCGGCATCGGACTTTCCGGCTCGGATCATGCCGGCTTTCAGGGATTGCTTCAGGTATCCGCCACTGGTTTCGGTGGTTGCTTCAGCAGCCCAAAGTGCCCTGCCCTGCCCCGGCAATCCATTGGCGTTCGTGCTCAATGGCGAAGGGCTGACTTGATGAGCCAAGTAGGCAGCGTATCCAACGGCGGATGTCATTCCCAAACGGCGGAGGAATTGACGGCGGTTGCTGATCGATCGGGCGGGTTGGTCAGGACGCATTGGGAGGGCACCAGGTAGGAAAGAGTCAAAGAGCTTTACGTCAACAATGCTTCGGGAACACGTTGCAATCGACCGTTCTTATCAATCACCGCCAGGGTCACGGTCGCTTGCACCAACACCTCGTCGCCGCGGAGGATCTCCTACTCATGGATGATCTTGGCCGCGGTGATCTTGGCGATTCGTGTCACGATATCGATTTCATCATCATAACGTGCGGACGCACGATAGCGACAATCAACGTGGACAACCACGACATACAGCCCCGCTTCCTCGACTTCGCGGTACCGCCCCCCCGACGACCGCAGGAATTCGGTGCGGCCGATTTCGAAATATCGCAAGTAATTGGAATGGTGAACGAATCCCATCGGGTCGCATTCGTCGTAGCGCACTCGTAAACGGAACACATGTTGCGGCAAATCTGTCGTCATTGCAGGCGTCTTTGGGTCGCGGCGGAATGCCATTGAGAATTCGCTGAGAAAACAGGCGGTTGCAAGTTGCGAAAGTTTAGCCGTCAATGGGCGTTAGGCGAACCTCGTTTGTTAGATCATCGTTTCCGCGAACAACTTTTTTGAAGGGTCGTGTCTTGAATCAGCCTGAATCAGCTTCCTTGTCAACGTTGCAGGGTTTCGACCCCGATCAAGACGCTGCTGCCGCGATTGAGCTGGCCGCGGATCTGTTGCGGGAATCGCGAGCCCTTCAGACGCCGCAGGAGCGGCGACAGCAATCCGAACTGGATCGCATGATTGGGCACGATGCCGACAAAGCCACCTTGGTTGAAATGACGGACCAAGCGTTCCGTACCCACACGCCTGCTCGCGTGGCCGACCAGATGACTCACCTGCTGGATTTGCAGGGCATCCCGCGATTCTTCAGCCCGGTCGAACAAGCCATGCTGAAAGGGTTTCAGTCCTTTGGCGAGTACCTGCCCGGTGTGGCCGTGCCGCTGGTCAAAGAAAAGATGCGACGCGAAACGGCCAATGTGATTCTGCCGGCAGAACCAGATCTATTGACTCCGCACTTGGCATCCCGCCAGCGTCACGGCGTGGCGATGAATGTGAACCTGCTCGGCGAAGCCTTGCTGGGTGACGACGAAACGCGCAAGCGGATGCAGTCGTTCTACGAGTTGTTGCGGATGCCGGAGGTGCGATGCATCTCGGTCAAACTCACCACGCTCTATAGCCAAGTGTCGCCCTTGGCTCGCGAGCACACCATCCGCATGGTCTCCGATCGCTTGGAGCGTTTGTATCGCAACGCCAACCACATGGACGATGGTTCCAAGGCGAAGGACAAATTCGTGTACTTGGACATGGAAGAGTACAGCGATCTGTATCTGACCGCGGACGTGTTACGTGAGACCTTGGAACGCGACGATCTGGATTCCGTTCAAGCTGGGATCGCGTTGCAAGCCTACGTGCCAGATTCTTGCTTAGTCATGCGAGACCTGATTGAGTGGTCGACCAAACGAGTGGCCGACGGTGGTGCGCCGCTGACGATTCGGTTGGTCAAAGGTGCGAACCTGGAAATGGAACGCGTGCACGCCTCGGTCGGTGGATGGCCGCTGGCACCTTACACGAACAAGCACGACACGGATGCCAATTTCAAACGGATGCTACGGGAGTTGATCACGGCCGCCGCGGATGGCAACATTCGCGTCGGGGTGGCTTCGCACAATTTGTTTGATGTGGCGCTGGCGATGATCTGGACTCAACGACTTGGGGCGTCTGATTCGGTCCAGTTCGAAATGCTGGAGGGCATGGCCAACCATCAACGTCGTGCGCTGACGGAACGAGACGCGGCGATGTTGCTGTACGCCCCCGCTTGTACAAAATCTGATTTTTTGCATGCGATCACGTATTTGATTCGCCGCTTGGATGAAAACACCGGCGCCGAGAACTTCTTGCGTCACGCCTATCGGCTGCAGCCCGATACGCCGGACTTTGAATTGCTGGCCGGGCGATTCAAAGAGGCACTGAAAGATTGCGAAACGGTTTCGGTCCAGCCTCGACGCACTCAGAACCGATACCAGACTCCTGTGCAGCCGCATGCGGCAGAGCATTGGACGCAGTTCGTGAATGAACCCGATACCGATTGGTCGCTGCCTCACAATTCGAAGTGGGCACAAGAAACGTTGGGTCGTTGGAAGCCGCTTTGCGATGAGCAAGCGATCCGCGTGACTCCCGTGTTGGATGGGTTGCCCGATGCGGAATCGCTCGAAGGAGACGACCGGGTCTCTGCGGAATGGTTCACGACCGACGATGTGTCTCGACCTGGTGTCGTGACGTGTCGGTACAAGAAAGCGACTTCCGCCGCGTTGGTGTCCGCCGTTCAGGCGGCCAGTGAGTCGACATGGGCCAAAGATCTTCCGGTCGCAGAACGCCACACGATCTTGCGTGCGGTCGCCCAACTGGCTCGCGAAAGACGCGGGGATTGGATCGGCAGCATGGTCGCCGGAGCAGGCAAAACGGTTGCCGAAGCAGATCCAGAAGTCAGCGAAGCGATTGACTTCCTGGAGTTCTATCCGTTGACGATGAAAGCTTGGGACGAATGTGCAGGCATCCAGTGTGAGCCACGCGGTGTCGTTGCTGTGATCACGCCTTGGAACTTCCCGTTGGCCATTGCCTGCGGTGGCATCGCAGCGGCCATTGCAGCGGGCAACCCGGTGGTTGTGAAACCATCGATGCAAACGTTGTTGCCAGCGTGGTTGATGTGCCAGGCATTCTGGGACGCGGGCGTTCCTCGTGACGCATTGCAATTTGTGATTTGTGATGATGAGGTCGCTGAGGAGCAGTTGGTCAAGAATCCGATCGTGGACACGGTCATCCTGACCGGTGGCACATCGACCGCGAAACGCATGTTGGATGTTCGCCCCGATTTGCACTTGTTGGCGGAAACGGGTGGTAAAAATGTCACGATCGTGACCGCGATGGCGGATCGCGACTTGGCAATCAAGCACGTGCTGCACTCAGCGTTTGGTCATAGCGGACAAAAATGCAGTGCCACGTCGCTGCTGTTGCTGGAAAACGAAGTCTTCGACGATCCCGAATTTCGCGAAATCTTGGCCGATGCCGTTCGCAGCCTGCCGGTGGGATCCGCTTGGGATTTGCACACCCGCGTGACCCCGTTGGTCGATCCGCCAACGGACAAGCTGCGACGTGGTTTGCAAGAGCTTGAGGGCGGTGAATCTTGGTTGGTGATGTCCGAGCACATCGACGGCAACCCAACGCTCTATCGCCCCGGTGTGAAGTGGGACGTGCAGCCCGGCAGCTTCACACACACGACCGAGTTGTTTGGTCCGGTGATGGGTGTGATGCGATTTGGTCGGCTGGAAGAAGCCATCGAGATCGTGCGTTCGACCGGCTATGGGTTGACCAGCGGCTTGGAAAGTTTGGACGATCGCGAAATCAAACTCTGGCGAGAATCGATCCCCGCCGGCAACCTGTACATCAACCGTCCAACGACTGGTGCGATTGTGTTGCGACAACCATTCGGCGGCGTCGGTCTTTCCGCGTACGGACCAGGGATCAAAGCCGGCGGGCCCAACTACGTGCTCGCGCTTTCTCGCGTCACGCATGTCAGCGATTGGCAACCGTCTGCGGACGAGGTGGACGCTTCGCACGATCAGCTCGATCGCATGCGAGATTGGATCGAGCGTGGTCGTTACTCCGAGGAAATGTTGGGGGATGCACGCAAGTTCCGAATCGAACGCGCGATCACCTCGCAAGAAATCGCCAACGCGACGGATTTTGCATTGGAGCACGACACTTATCAGTTGGTTGGCCAAGACAACATTCGTCGCTACCGATCGGTGAACGGCATGACTGTTCGAATCGAGCAAGGCGATGACATTGTCGATGCGATCGTGGCCATTTCTGCCGCGGTGTGCGTCGGGACTCAGTTCACGCTTTCTTTGTCGTCGGAACTGGATCGGTCGATGCGAGCGATGCTCGAGACCACGGCGGATTGGTTGCCTGGTTTGATCGATCCGATCGATGAGTCCGTGGAACAACTGGTCGAGCGAGTGGAAGCGGGCGGTGTCAGCCGGATGCGAACCCTGACTCCCGCAAAAGAATCGATTCGTCGAGTTTGCGGGCGGAACTTCATCACCGTCATTGATGAACCGGTCGTGGATCATGGTCGCATCGAATGCCTGCGGTACTTGAACGAGCAATCGATCTCGCACGACTACCACCGCTATGGCAACTTGGGGCGTCGCTCCGCAGCGTTGTCGAAACCCGCGGAGGAATGAAAAGCGGATGAGTGGATCAAGCGTCGCACTGGACCGACAGTGCGAAGGATTGACATGGAAGTTTCGCGTGCGGGTCACTCCCAAAGCCAAGAAGGCATCCGTGGGTGGGCTGCACGATGGAGCGTTGAAGGTGTCGGTTCACACGGTGCCCGAAGATGGCAAAGCCAACAAAGCGGTCATCGCTTCACTTGCGAAATGGTTGCGCGTCAGCAAGGGCCGTGTGGCGATCGTCGCGGGCGAAACCTCTCGGCTGAAGACGATCGTGGTCGAATTCAGGTCGCAGGACGAGATGAACGCTGCCGACGCAAAGCTGAAAAAAGAGTTGTCGTGAGAAACAGAGTAGAACATTTGTCCCCAAATGTTTGCGTGGGCCATCGCTGTCGTCGAGTCGCGTGACGCGAACGGTTGGAAGTGGACTTGGATCCAGGTCAGTTTTTGTTTGGTGCTTCGGTGCCAATCTCGGCAATGTCCTCGCCTTCAATCAATCGGTCCAGACTTTCGATCCTCCAAAGATCTGCCACTTGCCACTGCTTCGCCCGCTCGCGATCGAGGTCCTTCCACTCATACATGACTTCGGTGTGTCGCTCCACAATCTTTGTTTCATTTCTTGTCTTGAACGTCACCGATCTCTCCGGCTCAGGAACATACAACCCATTGTGTTTCGTGTAGGTGTACTCACTTTTGAAGATGGGGTTCCACGAGTTGTGCTCAAGCAAGGACACCCGCTTGCTTACGATCAGCATGGTCTCGGCGTCGAAGTAGAAAAACAACCTGCGTTTTTGTCCAACGGGCTGTTCCACCGCAATGCGAACGACCGCTTCATTCGCTGTTTCCCGAATGAGCTGTTGGTTTGCTGTGGGGCTGATTCGTTCCGATTTAATTCTCTCAAAGGCTTTTCCTGCCGGGTCCATGAACAACGGAAAGGTCACGGTTCCAAAGAGTGGAAACGTAGGGAGTCCTTCTAGGTGATGGAAGTAATAGGGGGAGAATTCTTTTGGGAACTCGGCTCGACGCAATCCGCCCGGAAATTGCCGGGCGACGAGATCTTTGTCAATCAGACGCCCAGAATAGACTTCCATTCTGCTGGCACTCTGTGCCGAATCGTTCATAAGACGCTGGGAAGAACTCAGCCCACTGGAACGCTCGTTTTTTTTAGCACAACCACCATGTCGTCTTCTTCACTCGCCATCGTCCGTCCTTGCATCTCCAGGAAATAGGATGCGCCAGTCTCCGGCGAACTGTCCGTGAATCCGCTGTACAAGACGTCGTAGTCCCGGATCTCCGCCATGGCCGCATAATGAGCCTGGAAATAGTGCTCGCCGGAACCGAGTGCTGCCTCCTGTGCCGTCGCAGCAGTTGTTCCGGTAAGGAGCAAAGCGACAAACGCCAAGCATTGCGTTCGCCATGTGCAAGATTTGATGGAGCGAAGTCGCTTGGAAGGAAGACGATTCATTCGTTCCTGCCTGCTTCGTCTGTGGTTGACTTCTCAAAGACCTTATAGGAAAGATCCTCGGTCATTGAATGCTCGCCCCACCGAACCCGGATTTGGATTTTTGGTGTCCTTGCTTCTGGGACGCTTTTGGGGGGCATGAGATCACTCAGTTTCTTCGCGGTTGCCACCGGAATCTTGACAGAAGCGCGGCAGAGAGAATTGGAAACATCATGCACCTTGCCGAACCCTGTTTGTCCTTCAAAGCTCCATTCGATCATCGGCTTTCCAGGCGACCTTTGTTTCTCATTCGGCTCATCCTTGTCATCGTCATCCAAGGACCGAAGGACTATCAGCGAGGATTGGAGCGATCCATCCTCGTTGGTCTTGAATAGCAACCGTGCGGGTGCAAGCTTCAGGTGCTGCTTGGGCTGGATGAGCACTTGGCAATCCACTTGAGTGTTGGTTGGCGGATGCCGCATGGATACAACCGCGAAGCGCTCACCTGAATCAGGTGGTAGGTCCACATCAATGTGGCCGACTCCAGATTGGTCAAAGTCCCCGAATGAGAGGCCAACCCGCTCGTCATTGCAGTTCAATTCCAGTTGCCGATGATCCAGAGCAGGGTCCACAAACACGGGGAGCTCAAATTGATAGACCCCTGGTTGGCTGCCGTACTGCAAGGTCGCAAAGGGACTGTCGAAAGAGAAGTGACCGGCAACTGCGTAGTTCAGGGTCAGTCTTAGATTGCTTACTCCTACATCGGGTCGCTTGAACGAAACATGGACGGTTCCCTGCCCTCGCCTGAGTTGTTTTTGAGGCTTCAAGGCAACAGTGAGACGCCTGGTTTGACCAGGCAGCAGAGGCCCCTCTTCGAACTTCGCGTCGGCACAGTTGCAGTTGAGGATGGGCCCTTCGAAATGCTCTTCCGCCTCGGTGTCATTGACCACATCAATCGATATCTGCGTTGTGTCTGATGCCGGGACACTGCCGATATGAATCTTACGGCTGTTTGTGATCCTTGCTGAGCTGAGTTCAAATCGCTTCACCTCCTGGCTGAACGCCAGAGGATCTGCATTCAAGCAGAGGATGAATGCACCTAGGAACAATCTGACAAGCACAGCGGACACCCCTCACAAACAGTTCAAGAAAACACTTGTTTGGTCCAACCAAATGGTTGGTGAGATAACCGCCACAGATCTCTACTGCTCAAAGTTAAGAGGGGGCGATTAAGTCAAGTGTTTGTTTGGAAAACCAAGGGGGCATGGCACGTCAGGAGCCAGCAACTTTGTAGGCTCATTCGTTCCTTAGCCGCGGCGGCTGATGATGATCACGGGGCAGTTGGATTCCAGGGCGACTTTTCGAGTGAAGTTGCCGAAGAGCTTTCGTCGTGGTCCCAGTCGTTGAGCACCCAGGATGATCAGCCCCGCTTCGCCGGCCCGATCGACGATGGTTTTGATTGGATCGTTGCTGATCACAATCTCGCGTTCGCAAACTCGACCTCCGTTGGCTCGCGTCGTTCGGTCGAGTTCTTTGCGGATTCGTTTTTGATCGCTGCGGAGCGTGTCGGTGGGGATCACTCGCAAGAATTTTACTTGTCTTTTTTGCTCGCGAGAAAGGCTGCTGAGCAATCGCGTGAGCAAGTAATCGTGGCCGCCTCGCCCGCCAACGGGCACGAGGATCTGCTGGCTCTGATCGAGTTGCCAGTCCTTGGGCGCTCGCAAGACAACGACGTCGCTGGAGAGTTGTCCGAGCAAACCTTCCAGCGGCGTGTCGCGAGCTTCCGCTGTGATTTCGCTCAGTCCCAGCAGCACGGATTGGCATTGGTGCAGGTCAGCCACCCGGGCAATCTCTTGCATCGGTTCGGGGGAAACGGTGGTCAACGTTTCGCAGCGAACACCGAGGCTGGATGAGGCGTGCAGGATCTCGTTCATCACCGAATGAAGCTGTGCCGAAGGGCGATGGTTGGTAACCGGGTCCCAGTCTGGAGGAGCCACCACCACGGTTTGCACCAGCACGCGACCGAACGCGGCGGGGACCAAGGTGTCGGCCAACGCGATCATCGCGCGAGCGTTGTTGGGGTTGGCGATGGGAACCAGCACCAATGGTGAGTTGCCACGCAGTCGAGAGAGTTCGGGATTGCTGGCCATGTTCGACACGTCCGTCAAACGGGCTCGCCGAGCAAACAAGGATAGAAACAGCACGCCGCCCAAGGCCAGCCACATGACGGCAATGATTCCGGCCTCGGGAACTGCAATCCCTTGGAACACAGCCAGTGCCAAGCAAGCCGCGCCGCCAATCACGGGCACAACAGGATAGCCAGGGACTCGAAACGGCGGCGGAGCAATCACACAGCGTTGGCGGACCAGGATGGACAGCCAATGAGCGATCGCAAACGTCACCAAGAAGATCAGGCTGGACGCAGCACCTGCGGCCGCAAGGTTGGGCAAGATCAGGATCAGCAAACAAACCAGTGCGATCGTGACCAGCACGGAAACCCAGGGCGATTTCGATCCTGAAGCCAGACGACTGAGGGCGGCTGGCAACGTGTTGTCTCGCGACATGGCCAACGCGATTCGTGAGGCGGCAAACAGGTTGGCTTGCAGTGCCGAGAACATCGAAAGCACTGCCGCGATCAACACCAACCAGTAACCTGACGTGCCGAGGTAATGCCTTGCGGCAAGCGCGACAACGGCCTCAGGATCTGACGCGGCCAGCTCTCGAATGTTTTGGGATCCATCGGTACCAACGGTGCTGAGCACAAACAGGAGTGGCAAATAGATCAGCAACGCGATCACCAGCGACAGCAGCATCGCTCGCGGGATGTTCTTGGCCGGTTCGCGAACTTCGCCGCCGACCGCGGCGATCAAATCAAACCCTTGAAGAGCAATGAAACTGTACCCCATCGCCTGAATCAACCCGGTCCATCCCGAGGCTAGGAATGGCCGCAGTTCCTGAGTGGTCTTGAGCACCGATTGTTCGCTCAACGCCCAGAACCCACCAACAATCAAAACGGAAAAGACGGCGACTTTGGCGACGTTGATCCAAGCACCGCCGCCCGACGAGCGGAACGTCATCATCGCTCCGATCCCAATGGTCGTGACGATGGAAACCGCCGGGACGCTCCAGGGTTCATTCAGCCAAGGCGGAACGGCACCCTGGGTCGCGGACAGTTCGCTCAGCAACAGCGTTGCGAAACTGCCGAAACCGATCGCGTAGAGAACCGCGGCGACGATCGAAGCGAACCACACGACCCAGCCCACTGTGAAGGCGGATTCGACCGAGAGGACTTTGCGGCTGAAGGTGTAAGTCCCGCCTGACTCGGGGAACTTCGATGCCATCTCT
>NZ_JBICHO010000552.1:0-14454 GCF_043100905.1 Rhodopirellula sp. JB055
GGAAGCGGTGAACCCAGACGAGGCTCGCCGGCAACGTTTGCGTGATCTGCTTCGCACGGATGCTGAGAGCGATCAGGCGGAAGCGTCCAACGACAAGGATCGCATGTCGCTGCGAGACGAGATCATCGCGGATGCAAAAGAAGATGAAAAAAACGAGGACGGCATGTTCTCGCAACCATTCATCAGCGAACGTTTGCCCGATGTCACCGATGGCCGCATCGAGTTGCCTTCACTGCGAGCGGTGTCATTGGATACTTCGTCCATTGGAAACGGTCGTTTGCCGGACGATTTTGACGTAAACAAAGATGTGAGTGCGATTCCGCTTCCCGAGGATCCCTATGCTCGCGGAATGGTGGCGGCCGGAGCGGTTTTGCCTTGGGCTGCACCCAACACCTATTCGCATCCGTTGTACTTCGAAGATCGGATGTTGGAACGACATGGTCACGAACGTTGGGGATGCATGCAGCCGATCGCTGCCGGGGCTCGGTTCTTCACAACGATTCCGATGCTGCCTTACCTGGCAACGATTCAGGAACCGTGTGACATCGTTTACAGCAAGGGTTACTACCGA
The DNA here is from genome assembly GCF_043100905.1 of Rhodopirellula sp. JB055. NCBI lineage: Bacteria > Pseudomonadati > Planctomycetota > Planctomycetia > Pirellulales > Pirellulaceae > Rhodopirellula > Rhodopirellula sp. JB055. The sequence continues at coordinate 572 of NZ_JBICHO010000552.1, forward strand.
GCTGGATCATCGGCACCTTGTGTGATGCAGCGACCGCCGCTTGAACGGCGTGCCGTTGTGGTGGAAGCCGCTGCGATTGCAGGCGGAATCATCGCTCTGCCTTAGTGCGGAGTGATTTGGCGAACCTAACTATCCGCCTCTGCGGTTGGGCACTGACAAGGATGTCGGTGTGAGCAGAGGGAATCATCCTGATATGGAATCGAGATTGCCATGGATCGGCAAACGTCTCTCACTTCGCGCAAACAAACCCGTCGTCGTCGCCTGGCCTCTTGGCTGGGTGTCGCGATGGCGGCATCCACGCTGACCAGCGGATGTCATTGGGCGCAGAAAATCCCGGACGGTCCGCACGACACCAAAACGTCGTACCACGACCATTCGGCGATGCGGATTGAATATCCTGAGGTCAACCAATGTGCGACTCCCGTTGTGTCAGCGGCCGTGTCCGCGGCTCAGCCCAACACGTTGGAAGATCCCGCGAATCTGCCCAGCGTCGAGTTGACGCTCGAGCAAGCGGTCCAGCAAGCGTTGCGATCCAGTCCCGTGTTGCGAACGATTGGCGGGGCCGTGGTCAGTGCTCCCACCTCTGCGACGACGGTCTTCACGCCAGGTTTGGCTCACGCGGATCCGAGTTTGGGTGTCGAAGCAGCACTGGCCAATTTCGACGCTCAGTACAGTCAATCATTGTACTGGAACAAAGTCGACCAGCCCCAGAACATCGCGTCGGGTGGATTGGGAGCCCAGTTCACGCCGACCACCACTCAAGCCACCCAAGCAACGTTCGCCAACGAACTGTCCAAACGCACTGCTACCGGTGCCCAGTTCGCTTTGAGGAGCAACATTGGATATGACCGAAACAACCGACCGTTTCGTCAGTTCCAAAGTGACTTCATCGGCTACCTCGAAGCCGAGTACCGTCAACCCTTGATGCGGGGTGCCGGGACGACTTACAACCGGATCGCTGGATCGGCCGGGGCCAATGGAGTGGTCGGCCAGTACAACGGTGTTCTGATCGCTCGAGTCAACGAAGACGTTGCCTTGGCCGATTTTGAGGCCGCGGTGATTCAGTTGGTATCCGACGTCGAGCAAGCCTATTGGGACCTGGCGACTTCGTACCGATTGCTGGAAGCGACTGCGAAAGGACGCGAATCGGCGTTGCAAACATTCCAGTACCAACAAGTACGACTGGAAGTCGGTACGGGCCGTCGCGACGAAGAAGCTCAAGCACGTTCGCAGTACTACCAATTCGAAGCTCAAGTCAAATCTGCCTTGGCGGGCGAGACCGGTTTGTACGCTCGAGAGCAATCCTTGCGTTATCTGATTGGTTTGCCTGCGACCGACGGAGCCTTGTTGCGTCCGACCACGGATCCTCTCAACGCGAAGGTCGTGTTTGATTGGCAGAGTGCGTTGGGGCAAGCTCTCGATCGTCGCGTCGAAGTGCGTCGCCAAAAGTACACCGTCAAACGTCGCGAGATGGAACTGCTGGCGTCACGTTTGAATCGTCGTCCACAAATCGACTTCGTCGGCCAGTATCGCTGGCGAGGTTTGGGCGACAATTTGATCGGACCTGGCGATCAAGGTCTCAACGACAACTTGGTCGATTCGATCACGGGCGGGAACTACCAAGAGTGGACCGCCGGTGTCGAGATTTTGGCCCCAGTCGGACTGCGTGCTGCGAGTTCCGCGGTGGCTCACGCCAAGCTGAATTTGCAACGTGAACGAGCGGTGCTGGCCGAGACCGAATTGCGAATCAGCCACGATTTGTCGGATGCCGCTCGTGCGATCGAATTGACGTTCGAATTGGTGGAAACCAACTACAACCGTTACATGGCGGATTTGCGTCAGGTCGAGGTGTTGCGTCGCCGTTATCTCGACGGAACCGACAACATCAACTTCCTCTTGCAAGCCCAGCGGGATGTCGTCATCAGCGAATCAGCGTTCTACCAATCGATCAGCGATTACAACTTGGCGATTCGTGATTTTCACAAAGAAAAGGGATCCTTGTTGGCTTACAACCAAGTCAACTTGACCGAGGGGGCTTGGTGCCCAGGTGCCGAACGCGATGCGTATGAACTGGGACGATTCCTCGAACCACGTCGTCATCCCGAGAAGGTATCGGCACCGCGTCCATTGACATCGGGTCTGTTTGATCCGACCGCGGTTCAATCAACGACCGGAGCCACTTCCTATGAAGTCGTGCAGCCTGCACCGGCAACATCGGAAATCGCTCAGCCGGTGCCGATGGACCAAGACGGCATGATCGAAGTCGAAGTCACGCCCAGCAATTGAGCTGGCGATTGGATCGGACGGTCAGGTGGATCGGACGGTCAGGGGATCCAATGATCAGGCGGCCCGTCGCTGAGGTGACGGCATCGCCTGATCGGTTTGCCGGTCTGCGTGAGCGGATTCGCTGGTCGCCGAGTCGTCGCGATGCATGGCGTTCTCGCGTTTGAGTTTGACCATCGCATGGGCAGCGTCGCCGATCATGACTTCCAACCGATCGATCGTCGGTGGTTCAGCACCGCGAAGGTAGCGTCGGCCGGAGTAAGTCGCGGCGTATGCTTCCACCGCGGACTGCAGTGTCGTCGCATCGGTTTTCGCGAGTGCATCGGTGGTCGTGAATCCGGCACCAACAAGCAGTTGGACTTCACGAGCCAGCATGGATGGCATTTGGCACATCAGCATCGTTTGGCATCGCCAAGCATGAATCGTGTCGGCGGTGATCCACCGGGTGTCGAGCCGACGCGTCATCATTTGCTCGTCGGCGTTCAGGAACTCGCCGACGGTATGGATGCCGATTCCGGCAAACCGAGCCGCGGTTTTTTTGCCGATCGAAGGTGCATCCACCAGCGGATCGGTCACGTGCAATCGAACATTGGGCTCGGTGCTGACAAACGGCAACACATTCGCTTCAACGGATTGAGATTCGCGTTCGGTTGCTTCGGCGGCCTGCATGGATTCCCGCGTGGCGGCCAGTTTTGCTTTGGCTTGGCGGTACTCTTTTTCGCGATGGTAAATCACTCGCACGCGTTGCAGCACGCGCACTTCGCTGGGCAGGTTTTGTTCCACGTCGCCAGTGCGTCGAAATTCATCGATCAAGTTTTCGACTTTGGCACGCTCGGCATGGTGTGTGATTCGCCTCAGCCATAACCGATCGGGTACACGAATCCCGGCTAGCACTGTTGGCAGTGTCAGCCCTGCGGTGGGGATGAGTTGACCGCTCCGTTGTTCGGCATCGAAAGCAGCTCGTTCGATGATCCGTGCCAAGCCGGTGACGGAAAGCCCGATCAACTGGGAAACGATTCGGCGGGAAACTTCATTCAGCCCGCGTTTGGAATCGGACGTGGAGGCGGCGAGATCAAAGTTGTCGAGCAGAGTTTGGTAGTTGCCGTGGGCCAAACGAGCGGATTGCAAGATCGCTTCGCCGAGCCAACCCGGTTGGTCGGACAATTGAAAGACGATTCGTGTAGGATTCTGTTTCCAAAGCGCAAACAAATTCGCGTAATTTTGGGTGATGCACCATTCGATTGGTCGGTGCAGGACTTTCTCCAACGGTGTTTGTGCCGTGTGCAATGGCTGGATCGGATCGGTCACATAATGGCTGAGTACACCGGCCGCGTGGGCGGCGTCGCCAAACCGTGATTGGTTCAGGTAACGCTGCAGTTTGTCGTACCACTGATGAGCGACGCGAGGTGCGCCGCCCCAGTAGCCATCGTCGACGTGGACCACGTGATTCTGAAAATCACGAAAACGCACGTCGGGATCCTTGGCACCACTGAAAAAGCGGGTGTGATGCCGTAGCAATTGTGAAACCAAACGCTTGCCCGAATCGGTCTGAACCAATTCGGTTGCGTCCAGGGCGAAGTGATGATGAGTGCTGCGACAGTGGGCAGCACGCAAAATCTGGCGAAGCATTTGGCCTCGGTCATTCATCAGGCAGCGTTGGTTTTGGTGAATGTTCGACTCAGGGGATCCACGCCATAGGCAGCAGCCTGACGTGACAATCGTGCTCGGAAGGCTTTGCCGACCGCGGTCGGAAGCGAGTCGTAGTGCAGCACGCGTTGCACAAATGTTTGGCGTCCCAGCGGGCGGAATTCGCAGTGTCCCTTGGGCGGCGGGGTACTGCCGTATTGAGATTGCAAACGAAACTCATGGTCTCGTTCAGCAATGGCGTGGTAGAGGTCGTACAGGCGATCGATCGACAACGAGGAGGTGTCGGTCAGGGGGCCGATTGCCATCGGAGCATCCTTGCAGCAGCGGAAGCGATTGGTCGGAAACATTCGAAACAGAAAGTCTCGAATCGGACTCAAGTTTCCCAAAGCAATCCGATTGGTCACAAGATCGAAAGTGCAGAAATCTGGTTCGGGGCGACCCGAATTGCCATAACCGTCAAGGTCACCCAGAGTTGTTCAACGAAGTCGGCATTCTGGCGGGATTCGCATTCGCTCGGGGCTCGGTTATGCCGAACATTACGACTAGCCGGCGTGGTCAACCAAGTGGAGGACCCGACGCTATGGCCGAAACGGACAGACGGGGGGAAGTGTCGTGGTGTGGGATTGCGACACGGAGACCCGGCTGCATGTTTCTTGCGATTGAAAATGAGAACGGCGGGACAGCGTATGGGCACGTTGTTCCGCCGTTTTCTTTTGATTGCACTCCAGTCCGTTTTTCTCTAGAACGGACCCGATTTCAGGGCGGAACGGGCCCTCGCGACCGGAATCTCCGCTCGCCACCGCAGACTTCTCGCGGATTCTCGATGCCCCCTGTGTTCAATGGTCGTGGGCTCTGATTACCATCCCCCACATGAACGCTACATCCAATCTGCAAAAATCATCGGACCGGACCAACGTTGCCATCATCGGAATGGGGACCGTTGGCGCCGGCGTGGCTCGTCTGTTGATCGATCACGGCGACCGAACCGCTCGCCACGCGGGCAAAACGATCTGGTTGTCCAAGGCCGTTGTTCGCGATCTCAGCAAACCTCGCGGGATCGATCTGCCCGAGGGCGTGCTGACTGATTCAATCGATGACGTCCTGAATGACCCCGAAATCGACGTAGTCATCCAATTGATGGGCGGATTGTCACCGGCTCGCGAAGTCATGTTGCGGGCGATGGAAGCCGGCAAGGACATCGTCACCGCCAACAAAGCGCTGCTGGCCGAACACGGTGCCGAATTGTTCACCCGAGCCCGCGAACTTGGTCGCAGCATCGCTTTTGAAGCTGCCGTCGCTGGTGGGATCCCGATCATCGCGAATATCAGCCAGTGCTTGTCGGCCAATCAAATTGAATCACTGGAGGGCATCCTCAACGGAACCAGCAACTTCATTGTTTCGCAAATGGACGAAAAGGGTGCCGGCTACGACGAGACCGTCAAACGGGCTCAGGAATTGGGTTACGCGGAAGCCGATCCGGCGATGGACGTCGACGGTACCGACGCAGCCCAAAAATTGGCGATCCTGTCGCACTTGGCTTTTGGAGCCACCGTGGATTGGCGAGACATCCCTCGCAACGGAATCGATGGACTGGATCCAGCCGATTTGGTTTACGCTCGCCAACTCGGTTACCGAATCAAGTTGCTCGCCACCGCTCGTTTGGTCGATAGCGAACTGGAATTGTCGGTCGCCCCGACCTTGGTCGCCATCGGCACTCCGATGGCCGAAGTCCGCGACGCTTTCAACGCCATTCGCGTGGTGGGTGATGCGGTTGGACCGGTTTTCTATCACGGGTTGGGGGCGGGCCAGATGCCGACCGCATCTGCCGTCGTCGCCGACGTCATCGACACCGCGGTGGGACGCACGCCGATCACGTTCGAAACCCTGGAGTACTTTTCGTCTGAGCGTCCACCACGCACCGCCCAGCGTGATGCCGATCGGTTGCGAGGTCGATATTACTTGCGATTGCGAGTGGCCAACGACCCAGGAACTTTGTCGGCGATCGCGGGTGTGTTGTCCAACCAATCGATTTCCATCGCTTCGGTCATCCAGCACGAACCGAAATCGAAGGATGAAGCAAGTTCATCGGACAACACCGTGCCCTTGGTGATCATGACTCACGAAGCCAGCGAAGGTGCTGCCTCAAGAGCGACCACCGACATCGAAGCCCTGCCCGCGATCAGCGGCAAAGTCGTCCGAATGCCCGTCCGCGATTGATTCGCTGGCGTTGCCGGGGCTCATTGGGCTTGATCACGTAGCGGCGTCTCTCCGAGACGCTGTCATTTGCGAATCTCAGAGAGACTCGCCTGCGTGAGGTTCTACCCGATCATTCCTGCCGACCTGCTTACTTGGAAATACGGCACCTAAAAACGGGATGACTTCTAAGTCCGCCGGGGCCAATGACGTTTGCCGGAATGGAAAGTCCGTCCTCTCCACCTAACCCGTGTTGTCAAACGTCCAGGGCGGAACTTCGGCGTCCTGAAGTTTCAGGCTTATCCAGGTTAAGAGGTTGGCACCCAAAGACGGGGCGGTTCGTAGACGGGGCTGTTTGGTCGTGCCAATGATCATCCATCCTACAATGACGACGATTTGTTTCTGACCCTCGAGAGAGCGTTGGTCGATCTTGGCTCGCTTTCGATTTCTGGTGGATTCCATGATGAACGGTTCCCGATCCGGTCTGGTGTGGCTGGCTTGTTCGTTTTTGCCTGTTATGAACTCAATGCAAGCGGCGACAGCGGAGGATTCCTGGACCGGTTGGTTGGGCCCGCATCGCAACGGTTGGGTGGCTGATTTCTCGCCACCTGAGTCGTGGCCCAAGCAATTGTCATTGGCTTGGAAGGTCAATGTTGGCGAGGGCTACGGGACGCCTTTGGTCAGCGGCGACCGCATCTATCAACACGCTCGTCAAGGTGAGGACGAAGTGATCGCATGCTTTGACCTTGCGTCGGGGGAAGAGATTTGGAAGCGAACCTGGCCGGTGCCCTTTGAAATCGGTGGCGGCGGGGAGCGGCACGGGGCAGGGCCCAAAGCCAATCCGGTGATGGCGGACGGTCGCGTCTTCACGGCCAGCATCAACGGCGTCGTAACGGCCTGGGACGCCGAATCGGGCGATCAACTCTGGCAACGTGACGAACGAAAGCGATTTTCAATCAATCATCCAAAGTGGGGCGCCAGTTGCTCACCCGTCGTGGATGGGAATCGTGTGCTGATTCATTTGGGCAACGATGAAACCGGTGCTCTGTACGCCTTCGATGCTGCCTCGGGCGAAACGGTTTGGTCGCAGGGGGAAAAGCCGATTTCGTACTCGTCCCCCTTGGTGGTGGAGTTGCACGGGGTTCGCCAAGTCATCGATTGGAATCGTGACGACGTTTCCGGCGTCGATGTCGAGACCGGGGAATGGCTGTGGTCGTATTCGTTGAAGCATGTCGACCCAGACCAAAATTCGCCAACGCCGGTTCAGTATCGCGACACGATCATCATCGGTGCCGAGAACCGCGGGATCCGTTCCTTGCGTCCAACGAAGACAGACGACGGCTGGATCGTCGAAGAAGCCTGGGTGCTGGAAGACTTGGCAATGAACATGTCGACTGCGGTTATCAATGACGGTCGCCTGTTCGGTTTGTCGCACTACGACAGTGGGCGATTGTTCTGCATCAGCCCTGACGACGGAAGCGTTCTGTGGGAAGGTCGCCCTCGCTTGGGTGACCATGCCACGTTCTTGGCGATTCCCGGCCACGTCATCACGCTGACGGACGGCGGAGAACTGCGTGTCATCGACGCGGCCGCCCAAGAATACAAAGCCAAGGCGACCTACATGGTGTCTGATTCACCGACCTGGGCGGCTCCCGTGTTGGGGGCGAATTATTTGTTGATCAAAGATCGCGAGCACCTCCTTCGTTGGAACTGGTGAGGGGCTGCGATCTTGGTCAATGAAATCGCCAAGCAGCGTTGATTGCTCTCACTTCGCCGCCGGCTGTAGTGTCGGCACCTTGATCACGTACTGCGTGACGACCGAGTTGTCTTGCACGTACGTGGCATGTGTGTAAGAGGGAATCTGTCTGAGCAGATCAATGGCGATGTCGACCAACTCGGCTGTTTCTTCCATGTTGGGCGCGTTGCTTGGCTCGGCATCCAGACCAGGTGCTCCTTGGTTGCGATTGATTTGCCTTACCAGCGGCATGGCATACTTCATCCAGTCCTCCGCAGCGTCCGCGAACTGCAGTAAATCGATGTGTCCGGCGGCAATCAACGGCCGGTTGAGATCGTTCAGAGGCGGAGGGAACGAGGGCGAGTTCGCACGGACGAAGTTGGTGGCTTGGCCTTGGAACAAGGTGTAAACCGCCCAGTCGGAAGTGAGCGCCAACCCAGGTGAAAACTGAGGGTCGGCACCAAGCAACGCAACGCCGGGCACTTGCAGGTAGACGCCGCCGGGAATCGCGGATTCGGTCGCTGGAGGCAATCCTTGGCCGGGTGGCAGGCCCATCAACGGACCAAACGCAGCGAACAGTGGGTTGATGGTGTCGAAATAGCGACGCCACGCACGGCGATGTCGTTCGGCGCTTGTGAGTTTATAAACGAGTGCCGGGGCGGGGATCGGCAAGGCGTCCGCAGACGGCGGTGCGATGGGATGCCACTGTTGGCTCCGCTGATCGAAGTCGAGCACAAAGGCGGCTTCCTTGCCCACCGACGGCAGCAGGTCGTCTTTGGTGGCCAAGAACAATTCCGTGAGTCCGGCGGCAATCGCAGGGTCGATTTGACTGGTCGGCGACGCGTCCCCCGACTCGGCGGAAAGAGCCATGGCTTGCTTGGCTCGCTCTTGGATTCGATTCAACCATTTGTCCAGTGTCCCGTCGTCGTCCCAGTCCGCTGCTGCACTGAATAGCGCCGGGTTCTCTCCGATGTGTTGCAAAGACTTCAGAGGCTGAGCTTCGACACGGATCGGATCGGTATGTCGATGATATTGGTAGCCGGCAATCCCACCCTTGAAGAAGAACGCAAACGTCAGCTCCTCGCCCAAGGGATTGTAAAGCCGGTTCAGATCCGCCAGCAGCATCTCAACGTCCTCGTTGATGTTGGTCAGCAACGGTTGATACGAGAGGGGCTCCAGTTCGGAATCCGAAAGCATCTTCTCGGCGACGGTAGGAATGAGTTGTAGGTACATGGACCACTGGGTGACCCAAGAGGTTTGCTGTTTCAACGTGCTGTTTTGATAGCCCACTCCAGAGAACGCTTTGCCGCGGTTTTCCAACAAAGGCTGGAAGACATCGCGTCGGTAAAGAGGTCGCTCCACTTTGGCCGGGGCAACTGCGTCGGGATCGTGGCCCATCGATGCATACAAGTAGCTGTCTGCAAATCCAATGCTGAAGACCAACGATTTACCGGCAAAACGCTCGCGGATCACGGCCAATCGTTGTTCAAGTTTCGCGATCTCTTCAGGTTCGGCGTCGACGCTCATTCGCTGGATTGCCGCGTCCCACGGGTAGTCATCTCCAGTCAGTTCCATCACCCACCGTTCGTCGGCCTGGCCCACGTTTTGGTGGTCCAGCGAATCCAGGATGTATTTGTTTTCGGCGGCGGAGAGTTGCAACAACTCGTTCCGGAACTTTGCTTCCAGCATGTTCAGGAGTTCTCGGACACGTTGCTGTTCATCCCCTCCTGAAATCTTGGCCCCTGCCACGATGCGTGGGATCTGAAGCTCGCTGAAAAAAGCGTTGTGCTCCGGGGACGCCGACGAGACGTCGAAGGAGTCGAGTTCTTCTGATAGAGCGTCCATCTCCAGATTGAGGTTGGAGAGTTGCTCCGACATCATTTGGTTGAAGGCGGCGTATTGCTCGGCGAGGCTTTGGTCGGCAAAAGCGAAGACTTCACGAGAAGCCACATTCGCAACCGTAGGCAGATAAGCCTGGCCTTCTTCACTGCTCCAAAACTCATACGAGGAGCGAACCCACGCGGGCGTGTCCGCATCATCGAGATCGTTCCGAATGTCCGCCAGAATTTCCCCGCGTAAATGCACGATGCCCCTTTGAACCACGGGCATCGCAAGCAATCGTTGAACGGTCGCGTTTTCAGCGACCGCATCCCATTTCAGGCGATTGTTCAGTAAAGCGTAGTAAAACGATGCGTCCTCCGATGCGAACTGCAGCGACGGTGGTAGACCCACTTGGATTGACGGGGCAGTTGATTGCGCGTGCACGGCCGTGCCGCTGACGCTGACGAGCAAGGCGACCGCGAACAAGGCGATGCGAGAGCACTTCGGGAGAAGCATGGTGGGTGACCTGGGGAGGGGGGGCGAGGGTACTTCGGAGGAAGAGCCAAATCCTAATTCAAAACCTTGGCCGCCGCAGGCCACGAGAGCGAAATCTCGTGAACGACCCAGTAACCAACGGAGGCCTCAAGTAGCCGACGGAGGCTCTCCGTCGGCAAACGAGCATTTGCGACACCCCAGACGACTGCTCGCTCGTTGTCACGTGCTTGCTGGGGCCAATCGCTTGCAACGATTGATGGTGGTATTGCCGACAGAGGGCCTCAGCCGGCTACGGTTGGTTGGCATGATGGGGGCGATGTTCGGACTGGGATCTGCTGCGAATTCTCGGCTGTTGAATGCAACGCATGGTGGCGATCCGGTACTCAAGTAGCCGACGGAGGCTCTCCGTCGGCAAACGAGCATTTGCGACACCCCAGGCGACTGCTCGCTCGTTGTCACGTGCTTGCTGGGGCCCAATCGCTTGCAGCGATTGATGGTGGTTTAGCCGACTGAGGGCCTCAGTCGGTGACGGGTGGTTGGCAGGCGATTGTTGCGAGATTGTCGCTGCGCAGCAGTTCTTTCTCATCTGACGCACACCATTTGGTGGAACATTCGCGACAGGGAAAGCCTGGTGGTGTTCAGAGCTTGCTTGGGTCGACGACCGCGTGTTTGACGCCTTCTCGGTTGTACGTGTAGACCATGTTGAGCATCCCGTCGGATGTTTGGATGATGGCCGGGTAGCTGTACTCACCGAAGTGACGGCGGCGATCTGGATCTTTCGGATGGGGTCCCGTCTCATGTTCCAGCGTCAGCACAGGTTTCCAAGTTTTCCCGTCGGAAGAAATCGCCAAGTTGAGAATCCGGCGAGGCTTCAGGTCGGGAGCGTCTTTCCGTCTCACAAGGCCTTCGGAGTGGTTGTAGATCACGACTTGCCGTCCGTCTTGAAGAGTCACCGCATCGGTGCCGGAATTGGGATTGGGCAAGTCGGTTGCGGTGAGCGTGCTCCAGGTTTTTCCGCCATCTTTGGACCAGCTTTCGACAATGCGTTTCTCTTTGCTGCGGCATAGAATCTGCAGACGGTTGTCGGGGTAGGTCAAGATGCTTGGCTGAATCGCATGGAAGGTTTCGCCGGTCTGGATCGGTCCGATGACCTCCCAGGTCTTGCCAAGATCCTTGGTGACTTCGAAGTGAACTCGCCAGTGGGAGGATCCATCCGCGTACTCGATTTCGGTGCTAGAAGGGCACAAAATCGTTCCATCGGCGAGCTGAATCGGTTTGTTTTTGACTGGCCCAAGCAGGTGTCCGATCGTGTGGGCTTCGCCAAGTTTCGTCGGCCAAGACCACGTTTTGCCGCCGTCTTCGGACGTCGTGAGCATGCCCCACCATTCCCGTGGGTTCGGACCGACTTTGTAGAACAGCATCAACGGCCCTTCGCTGGGCTGAAACAGCACCGGGTTCCAAGTGGGATAGCGCAGCGTCGATGACTGGACGCCGTTGACGACCTCGACCGGTTCGGTCCATTGGCCGTTTTCGTTGCGAGAGACGCGAATGCCGACATCGGGGTCACGCTCCCGGGTGCCCGCGAACCAAGCCGCGACCAGTCCGGTTGGTGTCTCGACAATGGTGGACGCATGACTCTCTTTGGTGGGCTTATCAGCAAGATCAAAGATTTGTTGCGACGACACCACCGCGCCTTCCCCCTCGACGGCGACGTTAGGAAGTTCCTCTGCTTGGATGGAGATGGTCAGGGTGAGTGCCAAGAAAAACGCAAGTGATACTTTCATGATATTTCGGGAGTCTCAGGTGGATGCGCGACACGATGGAGAATTCAAAGAGGTTGCCCGTCGAAGAGCGAGCCTAATCTAACCGAAACGTGGAAGCCGATTTGGGGTGTTTGGTTCCAAGTAGCCGACGGAGGCTCTCCGTCGGCAAAAGAATCGAGTAGTCGACGGAGGCTCTCCGTCGGCAAACGAATCGAGGCGATGCCAGTGCCAGCAGCTTGCTCGTTGCCACGTGCTTGCTGGGGGACCAATCGCTTGCAGCGATGATTGGGAATGCCGACTGATGGCCTCAGTCGGTTACGAGGTGGCTGGCGACGATCACCGCTCCGCGGTGGTTGGATCTCACGTGCAAGGTGCTTGGCATGAGAGCTGTCAGGTCGTGACTACTTGTTCGATCCGGCGAACCGCCGGAGGTACTGACTGAGTTTGAGCTTCTTTCGGGTGCTGTCGCTGGTCATGTAGCGGACGCTGCCGAAGACGGGACGCTTGGGGCCCCAGGCTCGATCGGTGCGGCCGAGCACCCAAAGGATGCCGCAGTATGAGTTGGGGTCGCGACCATCCAGCCCATACTTGTTGTTCAGGTGGATCATGAACTCAAGAGCTTCCTCGGGCGTTTTGGTCCAATGCAAGATCTTCTTGCCCCACAGCATTCGCATGTAGTTGTGCATCTCGCCGGTTTCCACCAACTCACGCTGCGCCGCGTTCCAGATTTCGTCGTGCGTCTCGGCATTCTCAAACTCTGCCAGCGTGTAGAGATGGGGACGCTCGTCATCACGCGTTTCATTCAGAGTCTTCTTCGCCCAATCCGGCAATGATTCCAGCGAGTCATACGTGTCTGGATTTTGGAACGACCAATTGAATCCGATCTCTCGCCAGGTCAGCAGTTGGTCGAGCAAGGCTTCCGCGTTTTCGCCGACGTTCCAAAAGCCATGGTTCTTGCCGTTGGGTTTCGATGTTTGGTCGGCGGACCAACCCTCGTGATCCAAAAGCGAAGAAACCATCTCGTGCACCGAAATGTGACCGAAGTGAAGATGAGGGCTCAGGCCCGTCGTGGCGTGTTCATCGGGGTGGTTGCGGTCGTCGTTGTACCGCGACAGTTTCTTATTCAAGAATTCTTGCCAGCGACGGGTGGCTTCCACCCTTCCGCCGGGCGTCGCTTGGGACGGATGAACCGAGTGATCGATTGGGATTTCCGACAAACCATCCTGGCCGAACAGCTTTTCCAAATCAGCGGCAGGCCATTTGGACAGGATCTTGGACGGGAGCAATTTCTTTCGGCGTTCTGCCATCGATTCGCCATCGGGGCAGGGCAGGGCAGGGCGGTTGCTGTTTCGATCCAGCGGGGTTGCGAGTGGCAACTGTTCGAGCGCGGGCAGGATGTTCTTCTGCATGAATCGTCGGTAGCTGTGTGCGACCGTGTAAGTCTTCTCTGCCGCTCGCAGTGGGAGCACGCAGTTGGAGTCAATCAATTCCAGGCGGGCAGGCAGTTTGTCCTTCACCGCGTCGATCATGTGCGGCAGAAAGAAACACGGGTATTCGTCAGTGACGACCGTGCAAGCGTGTTTGGCGAGTCGATGAAGCAGCGGCGAGCCGACGCCCGGTTCGGGTTCAACGTACGGGTAGTAGACCACCGGCAATGAATCTGCCTCCGCGGCGTTGTCCCGCATGCCTTCGATGATGAACCGGTGGATCCGGTCGCTGGCCCATTGGTAACGAACTCGCAAGGGTTCGAAGATCAGCAGTGGTTTTTCGAATTCGAGTGCCCGGTCAATCGCGTGCTGCAACGCGAAATTCCAGTGCAGCCGCCGTTGGGCGATCATCCAGTAAACGACGTAATCCCCCTCATGCCGGGGCGGGTGGTCGTTGGCAAATTGATGACGCTGGGGAGGGAGCGCGGAAGACATGGGCAGTGGTGATGGGATGGGAGT
>NZ_JBICHO010000553.1:0-5420 GCF_043100905.1 Rhodopirellula sp. JB055
GTGCTGGTTCAGATCGGTGGCGACTACGACGCGATCGGATGGGACATCGAACCTGATGCGTCGGCGGCCAGTTATTTCTGGGCTGCGGCGGCGATCTCGGGCGGTGACGTCACGGTTCAGGGGCTCAGCCGAGCGGCAACCCAAGGCGACGTGGCGTTTGTCGATGTCTTGGAGATGTTGGGGTGCCAAGTCGAGGAAAGCGACGATTCCATCCGCGTCATCGCGACAGATTTGCCTGGCGGAACGCTTCGCGGCGTGGATGTCGACATGAATGCGATCAGCGACACGGTGCAGACTCTAGCGATGGTCGCTCTGTTTGCGTCTTCGCCGACGCGTGTTCGCGGCGTGGCTCACAACCGTTTCAAAGAGACGGATCGGATCGGCGATTTGGCCTGCGAGCTTCGCAAGCTGGGAGCGACGATCCAGGAGCACGAAGACGGGATGACCATTCACCCGCTGAGCGATCCTGCGGTCAGTGAGTCCAGCCCCGTTCGGTTGGACACGTACCATGACCACCGAATGGCGATGAGCTTTGCCTTGGCGGGTTTGCGGCTGGGGGGCATCGAGATCGAGAACCCCGCCTGCACCGGAAAGACGTATCCCGATTACTGGGCGGATCTGGAGCAGTTGATCGGGCGTGCTCACCACTGGACCGCGGAATAGGTACGGGAGAACAAGGATGGCTCTCTTGGTGACCTGCGACACCGGTGGCGACCGGATCCCAGATTCACTGCGTGAGCTGCTCGCTCGCGCTGGTTGGTCGAGTGATCAGCCAGGCCCGGCGTCCATCTTAGGCGGGCAGGGACATTCCCGATTGTCTCAGCCGCTGATTGATCGGGACGCAGGTTTTGCCGCTCGGATGATCGCCGAACAGGCAGGTTGTGACTTGATCGCCAATCCAAATCGAGCGGATCTGGTCGACGTGGGGCGATCGGTTCATCATCGTCATCTGTTTCGACCGTCGATCCGAAAGTTGCCCACATCGGTTCGCAAAGCCATTTTGGCTGAGATCCGCACGCCGTATCGCGACGCGGTGAGGCGCCGGCTCAGCGAGATGTTGTTGCAGTATCCCTATGTCGTGCATTTGTCGATTCGAACGTTTGCCGCTCGAGCTGTGTCGGGTCAGTGGCAGCGGGGTGATGTGGGGTTGCTGTATGATCCCGGCCGCGGGGACGAGCTGGATTGGTGTCTGGATTTGTCTGACGAGCTGTATTTCGCGATGCCCGATTTGCGTGTGCGCCGCAATCATCCGGGCCGCGGCACGAACGATTCCTTGACCAAGGCGATGCGAAAGCATTTCCACGACGTGCATTATCTCGGCGTGGAGGTCGTATTGAACCGGGCCTGGGCGGCTCGGCCCGTCCGTCGTCGGCGTGAAGTCCTGCGGGTGCTCGCAAACGCGATTTGTGAAGTGACTCCCGAGGCGGCGCCCCAAGCCGCCTGAATCCGGATCCAAGACCGTTGCTCGTAAAGACGTTGCTCGCTGGGGCCCAATGAGCCGAGCACTGAAAAAACAGTCAGCTCTCGATGGGGACCACCGAGCTACAGGCGGTTTGGCGCCCGTTTATTCCGGTCGATGAATCTTTTCGCCCGCGACCTTTTAGTTTGCAGCGGTCATTCGTCGCGAAAGAAAATCTTGCGTGTCGGGTGGCTGCCCTTGTCGATCACTTCGATAGGCATCCGCATGAAGCGATCGACGGTGCCCTTTCATGGACGAAGCTGGATAGTTCTTTTCCCCCCAGCCTTCGAGTCCTACTCATGCGAAATCTCACCCTCGGCACGATCATCGTGGTCGGTGGCTTGCTCGCCGCGATTCCATTTCGTCGCGATGCGGTTCACCCAGAGGCTTCTGATCCCGACGCTTTGGCGACCGGTCCAACTTCGGCCCCTTTCGCGATCGCCACGGCCGATCCGCTCACGCCGCCTTGGGGCACGGAGCCTTCTGTGGTCGGGCAGACCGCGTCGGTTGCGTCACAATCCTCCGCCGTGAGTTGGCCTGACCATCGCGTTTCGGATCTGCCCAGCCAGGGCCACGCCGCTCCGTCGCCATCGGATGCCTTCGCGTCGACTGGGCCGGACGCAATTCCGTCGCAGCAACCAGCTCGTCCGCGGCGGAACATGCGGGTACCGCTGACCTACAGCGATTTAGCGGTTCCGCTCAGCAACCCTCACTTCCCCGACCAGCGATTCAATGCGTTGTCAGGTTCGCCATCGAATCCGGTGTCGCAGGGCTCGGTGCCGCCGGTTGGGATGGCCGAGGCTCGTGTGCAGGGAGTTCGTGTGCAGGGAGCTCATCTGCAGGGAACGTCGCCAGCGAACCAGTCGAACGGATCGAGTCGGTCTGGACCGGAGTCTGCGAATTTGGCGTCGAATTCAGGTGTTCGCGAAGAGTCGACACCGGCGCAGTTGGCCAGTTCGGTGCCAGGTTCTCAGGTCAGGCCCGATGCGAGGCAGCAAGTTCTGCGGCCTCCGACCTTGGATCTGAACAGTCAACCGGCATCGCAGGAGCCGGCACGAACGCGGGCCTTCCAGATCCCGGAGGTCGAGATGCCCGCGATGCCGCCCGCACCCAGCGTGCTGGAACGCCAGCGTCACTGGATCCGGCAACCCGAGTGAACTGGGGTCTCTGGTTACCTAGTCGCACGAAGCGTACCGGCCTGTTGATAGCATCCCGGCCCGACGCGTGAGCGAGAGTACGCGTGGCATTGCAATGGGCCGGTAGGGCTCTCGCTCACCGGCGTGTTGTGAACGCGAGTGTCAGCGGGCTGGCCCGCGCCGGGCAATCTAGCGTCCTTGAGGTGAACGACGCCATGCGAGGTCAAAGGGGCATCGGGCCTTTCTGGCAAAGAAGCGAGATGCGGTTCCGCCTTCTTTCTGCTTCCTTGTGCTTTGTCGCTCGCCCAATTTCACACGAAACTCGCGCAGGCAGAAACACGCTGAGCAAGTCAAGTCCGGTTTCTTATGAAACCAGTCTTGTTTCGCGAGCTTTGTTTCACCTAGTTTCCCGCTTGTCCAAGGTGTTCCTTGGGCAGTCGGCAAACGGAATTGCCGGCGATGTGATTCATCTGTTTCGGATGCAGTGTACGTGGCGAAAATCTTGTCAATCGTGAACCAGAAAGGAGGCGTCGGGAAGACCACCACTTCGGTCAACCTGTCGGCTGCTCTGGCCATGTCTGGGAAGAAAACCTTGTTGGTCGACATCGACCCACAGTGCAACGCCACCTCTGCTTTGGGCCAATCGCCCGCAGCACATCATGGATTGACGGGAACCGAATCTCTTCCTGATTCGATCGTTGAAACCGATGTGCCGCACCTGGGATTGTTGCCCGGTAGTCGTTCCTTTCATGACGCTGACGCGCTCGCAGAAACCGGCGATCGTTCGACCGCTCGGGTTCGCAAGCATCTCGACAGCGTGATGAACGAGTTCGAATACATCTTGATCGATTGCCCGCCCAGCGCGGGTGCCATGACGGAAACGGCGCTCACTGCCAGCACCGAAGTGTTGATTCCGATCCAGTGCGAGTACTTCGCGATGGTCGGCGTCACGCAGTTGATTGGAACGATCAAGAAAGTCATCACTGCCACCGATGGTCGTCTGACCTTTGGCGGCATCTTGCTGACGATGTACGACGAATCACTTGAACTGACTCGAGAAGTCGACGAAGAGGTCCGTGACTTCTTTGGCGACATTGTTTTTGAAAGTGTCGTGCCCCGGGACGTCGCGTTGTGCGAAGCTCCCAGCCACGGCCAAACTGTTTTCCAGTACGCCCCGCGAAGTCGCGGCGCGTTCGCTTATACCCAACTGTGCATGGAGGTACTGCAACGTGACTAACGCGACAGCCAATCGAACCAACACGAGCAAAGCACCCGCTGGCAAAGACCGCCGCCTGGGAAAAGGCTTGGCCGCTTTGCTAGGTGAACCGATGGACGACATCGTGCCACCGGGCGAAACCAACGACGCGCCCAAACCCGGCGTTCAATCGCTCGAGTTGCCAATTGAATCGGTTGAAGCCAACCCGTTCCAACCGCGGCGTGAATTCAATCCCGACGAGATCGCCTCGTTGGCCGAATCGATCAAGAACCATCAGCAGTTGCAGCCTATCTTGGTTCGCATCGTTGACGGTCGCTACCAACTGATCAGCGGTGAGCGTCGTCTGCGTGCGACCATTCACGCTGGTTTGAAAACCATCCGCGCCGAAGTTCGCGAAGCGGACGATCGCTTGGTTGCCGAATTGGCGATCATCGAGAACTTGCAACGCAAGGACTTGAACGCGATCGAAAAAGCGATGTCGTTCAAACGCTACATCGATGAGCACAAGTGCAAGCAAGACGACCTGGCTCGCCGCTTGAGCATTGACCGGAGCACGATCGCTAACCTGATGCGTTTGCTGGAGCTGCCTCAGCCAATCGTTGAGATGGTGACCAGTGGCGAACTGACCGCTGGCCACGCTCGAGCACTGTTGCCGATCGGCGAAGTGGAAGTGCAAGTCGCAACGGCCAAGAAGATCCTGGAAGAGGGCTGGAGCGTTCGCAAGACCGAGACCGGCGTGGCGGAATTGCTGCGGGCGGAAGAAGACAGCGAAACGGGACTGAAGGTCACCAACGTCTCGCGTCAAAAACGCAAGCCCGTTCCTCCGCACATCGAAGCGATGCAGCAAGAGATGCGGATGGTGTTCGGCACCAAGGTTGAGATCAAAGCTTCAGCACGCAGTCGCGGGAAGATCACGATCCACTTCAGCGACGCAGAAGAGTTCGAGCGAATTCGCGGTTTGCTCGGCAGTGTCAACCGTCCGCAGCTTCGCGTCGCGGGCTGATGGGAGTTGGCTGGTCAGCTCGGCTCGCAAGCTGATCCGTCATTTCAAATTCACCTGGCCGGCGTGGTTCGCAGATTCGATCTGCCACCACGTCGGTTTTTTTATGCGCCCGTCGAATTCTCGGAGGGCCCGTCGCGTTCTCGTTGGGCCCGTCGCGTTCTCGTAGTGGTTGGACGCTAGGTTCCGTAGGTTGGGCTTCCAAGCCCGACAAGCACCAACCAAACAACCGATCTCCGCTCGCCCCGAAGGAGGCCGTGCAGCTTCACTTCACCCTCCCCTTGGGGTGGCCTGAGCGAAGCGAGGGGAGGGTTCATCACTGAATCCAGCCCGCAACCCTCCTCGACCGCGAAGCGGGGCGACCCACAGCACGTGAGCGGGAGTCATTGAGCTTGATCACGTAGCGGAGTCTCTTCGAGACGCTTTCATTTGCGAGTCTCAGAGAGACTCGCCTACGTGAGGTTCTACCAGATCGTTCCGCTTCGTCGGGCTTGGAAGCCAAACGTATCGGGTGGACGGATGTGGCGTGGGCTCGTGCTCCCCCGAGCGGTCGAAACGTCCAGGCAAACTGATCAGGCTCGCTGGGCTGAATTCCGATGGATGCCGGGG
>NZ_JBICHO010000554.1:0-9025 GCF_043100905.1 Rhodopirellula sp. JB055
TGTGCTCTTCCGATCTCTCGGCGGCGGGATGGCTAACAACGCGTCGAACAATCTCGGCCGCAACATGCTCGGCCAATACAACCCGATGGGCAGCGGTTCGAGCTTCGCCGGTGGCCTCGGTGCCTCGGGCGTCGTCCCGTCGGGCCGCGGTGGTGGATCGATGGCTGACTTCGATTCGCTGATGCAACTGATTCAACAAACGATCGAACCGGACAGCTGGGAAGCCCTCGGCGGCGTCGGCACGATGGCACCGTACCCACAAAACTTGTCGCTGGTGATCAGCACGACGAGCGATGTGCACGACCAAATCGTCGACCTGCTCGAATCGCTTCGTCGCCTGCAAAACCTGCAGATCACGATCGAAGTTCGCTTCATCACGTTGTCCGACACGTTCTTCGAACAAATCGGAATCGACTTTGACTTGCAGTTCGACGACAACGCACCGGGATTGCCTAGCGATGACGGCGGACCAGAGATCACGATCGGTTTGGACAACGACGGAACGCCGACGGCTGACCTCGACATCCGATTCGACAACAACAGCAGCGGTGTCACACCACCATTCGGTGCCGACCCTGGTGCGATCTCAACCCTCGGATTCGCGATCTTGAGTGACATCGAAGCTTACTTCTTCTTGCAAGCCGCTCAGGGTGACAGTCGTACCAACGTGATGCAGGCTCCCAAGGTGACTCTGTTTGATGGTCAGATCGCTTCGATCCAAGACCAGACATCGCGTCCCTTCGTGACCAGTATCGTTCCCGTTGTCGGTGACTTCGCCGTCGCACAACAACCCGTCATCGTCGTCCTCGACGAAGGCACCCGGTTGAACGTGCAAGGTGTTGTCAGTGAAGACAAACGATTCGTTCGCCTGACGTTGATTCCAACCTTCAGCCAAATTGGCGAAGTCAACGAGTTCACGTTCCAAGGCAGCTCGACGACCAGCAACACCAGCAGTCGCAACGTCGATACCAACGGCGACGGCGTGATCGACGAAGAAGACGAACAAGAAGAAGAAAGCGTCACGCAAGGCACGACGGTTCAACAACCAACGTTCGCCTTCACCACCGTGAACACCACCGTGAGTGTTCCCGATGGCGGCACGATTCTTCTGGGTGGGATCAAACGAATGAGCGAAGGCCGCAACGAACGTGGCGTGCCATTCCTCAGCAAGATCCCTTACGTCAGCCGATTGTTCCGCAACACCGCGGTCGGTCGTCAATCGAGTAGCTTGATGATGATGGTCACACCTCGAATCATCATCCAAGAAGAAGAAGAGATCGCCCAAACCGGATTCGATCCGGGACGTTGATCGCGAATCGAAGACTCACACAGCGAATCGAAAGCGTCCTTCCGCTTTCGATTTTAGTGACCTGAGCTTCGCTTCCACGATCGATCCATTCTCTTCGGTTCAAATGCCAAAACGGTCGTCGCGAGTTCTGATGAACACGCGGCGGCCGTTTTTTCATGCGCGGTGGTGTGCTGTCGAATCCCAGCGCAAGCGTCCAGCACGATGCCCTCGCAGTGAACCGAGATCGAGCAGTGAACCGGCGTGCACTTGGCGTGCTTGCTGATGATGCCCCCTCCTGAAACGCAGTTTGGGGTGCCGTTCAGGCGTCCGCGAGGTTCTCATGGCCTGGTGAACACAGCCTTTCACAACGAATCGAGTGGATGCACGATCGATTGAGCCAAACTCCTTGCTTCCCGCCAAGCCAAACCTGCCGGCCCGGCCGCAAAACGGCAAATTCGAGCATCTCCCAATCAATTTTTTACGGAAGATTCGACGCCATTGCAATTGCTAGCAAATGCCGGTTGTTTTGAATTTGCGAGTTACGTTCGCCATTGTGGCTTCGGAGGCTCCCCCTGAGTTTCGCCTGCCGATTGACAGCGAGACTGGCACTTGTTCAATCTGTTGCCCCATCGATGCAATCAGGTGTCGTCATTTCGCAATCAGCCTTCCGATCGGATCGGAGTTCTGCCGCGAAAATTGGCACGGCGATCGCATCACACCAACGCAACTTGGGCATCCCACCGATTCGTCATCGGGATGCAATCGCGAAACGATTCTGGCCCGGTCTTTCCTGGCTGGTGAAGTGATCTCGATTGGGCATCCTCGGACGTTTCCAGTGGGCACCGAAGGTGACCTGCGTGGTGAATCCATTCCCCGATGAGACAACTGTATGAGCCGAGCGAAGCTCGATTCCATCCGTGCGGCTGGTCCGGCAATTTTGCCAAGCCTCTTGCAATGCGACTTTGGTGACTTGCGCACCGAGATCGAAAAGCTGACCGCTGCAGGGACGCGTGTGTTGCACTTGGATGTCATGGACGGCCACTTTGTGCCCAACCTCACCTACGGCATGCCCATTGTCGAAGGACTGCGTCGTCACACGGACATGCCACTGGATGTTCATCTGATGATCAGTGACCCTCTGGCGTACGCGCAGCCAATGGTCGATGCTGGCGCGGATATGCTGACGTTCCACGTCGAAGCAGTCGATGACTGCGTCGATGTCGCTGGCAAGATCCACGACATGGGTGTGGGCGTTGGGGTCGCCATCAATCCTGACACCGACTTTGCCAAACTGGATTGCTGCCTCGATTCAGTGGACATGGTGTTGGTGATGAGCGTCAACGCTGGGTTTGGCGGCCAAAAATTCAATCCGGTTTCGCTGGATCGATTGCGTAGTTTGAAAGAGCGCAAGCCTGATCTGCTGCTGGAAATCGATGGCGGCATCAAAGCCGAAACAATCGGCGACGCTCGTGCGGCCGGTTGTGATCTGTTCGTCGTTGGTTCCGCGATCTTCGGCCAACATGACTACGAAACCGCCATCAATGAACTGACTCAAGCCATGCATGGCTCGCCTCCTTCCGTGGGAGAATTGTCATGATTTCACTTCGGTCCAAAGCTGCTTCCAAGCTGGTTTTGATCCGCCCCGGTGCGACCACCTTTGACGAACAAGGCCGCATGAAGGGTAACCTGGACATGCCGTTGTGCGAGCGAGGTCGCCTGCAAGCCGAATCGCTTGCCAGCGAACTGGCGGGGATTCGCTTGAACGCGATCTACTGCGCCCCCTGTCAATCAGCCGTGGAGACTGCGACGTGCCTTTCCGAAGGCCGCGATCTGCGTCCCAAAGTGATTGATGAATTTCGCAACGTGGACCACGGGTTGTGGCACGGCAAACTGATCGAGGAAGTCCGTCGCAACCAACCACGCCTGTACCGAGAACTGTGCGACACACCCGAGTCGACCTGCCCGCCCGGTGGTGAGTCGATGCACGAAGCGGCGCACCGAGTTGGCAAAGCCGTTCGCCGAATCCTGAAACGCAATCGCAATCAAGTCATCGCATTCGTGATCCCCGACCCGTTGGCATCGCTGGTTGCCAGCCAACTGAAAGACGAAGCGTTGCCAGAAATTTGGAAAGTGGAGACCGACGCTGGCAATTGGCAGTTGATCGAAACCTCCTGATTGAGAAACGACTGCACCACGGTCCGTGACGGTGACAAACTCTTTCCCGCAGTCATCATCGAGCAGCCCAGACTCTGCAATCAAATGACGCAATAGGCCGCTTCTTGATCGTAGCGGTCTTTTTCATTGCGCGGCTGGATCAGCTTCCCCTGCGCCGCCCTTGGGTTGCCCTTTGTCCTATTGACTGAAATTCCGTCCAGATGGACGCCCAATCGATCTTGCGGAAAGATTGAACGGCCACGACGGAGTTGTTAATCTAGGCACACAGGTGAAGTACAATCCGTCTGCACGTCCATCGCCCCACACGGCGTTGACCTACGATACCTTGTTACTGAAACTCGCTGCGGCCTCCTGCCGTGGCGATCCACCTTTCGCCCGCCTACCTTTCCCTTCCTCTGGAACTGTTTGTCCATGACCTCGAAAACAAACCGCCGTCGTTTCATTGGCCAATCGGCCGCCTTGACCGCAGGCGTCGGCTACTTCGCCGGCACCAGCGTGGCACAAGAAGAGTCGTCCTCCGCATTGAATTCGCTTTCAGCGGCCTGCATTGGCGTCGGCGGCAAAGGCGGTAGCGATACCAGCCACATCGCCAACCAAGGCGTGAAGATCGCAGCGTTGTGCGATGTCGATCGCGACACATTGGCGAAGAAGGGCCGCGAATTCAAGGACGCGGAACAGTTCGATGACTTCCGCGAAATGTTGGACAAACTGGGCGACAAGGTCGACATCGTGACCTGCAGCACGCCTGACCACACCCACGCAGCAGCTTGTGTCAAAGCCATGAACATGGGCAAACACATCTACTGCCAAAAACCCATGACGTGGTCGATTCGTGAAGCTCGCTTGATGCGAGAAACGGCAGAGAAGACCGGCGTCATCACTCAAATGGGCAACCAAGGCACCAGCGAAGATGGACTTCGTGAAGCCGTGGAAGTCATCCAAAGCGGTGCCATTGGCGACGTGACCGAGATTCACATTTTCAGCAACCGTCCCGTGTGGCCACAAGGCGGCGGACGTCCTGCCGGCGAAGACCCTGTGCCGGATTCGTTGAACTGGGACGCTTGGATCGGACCAGCCCCAATGCGTCCGTTTGTCAAAGGCGCCTACCACTCGTTCAACTGGCGTGGTTGGGTTGACTTCGGCACCGGTGCTCTCGGCGACATGGCTTGCCACACCACCAACATGCCCGTCAAAGCCCTTCACCTGTGGGACCCGATCGCGGTCACTGCACTGAAGAACCCCGGCATCGTCGAAGGCGAACAGTATCCCGGAAGCAGCACGCTGATGTTCGAATTCCCGGAACGCGAAGGCGCCAACGGAAAAACATTGCCACCTTGTAAGTTCTATTGGTACGACGGCGGCAACCTGCCACCAGAAAGCATCATCTCGCAATTGCCCGCGTCGTTCCAAAAACGCGTTCAAGCACAACGTGACGGCGGTCGGAAACAATCCGGTGCTGTCCTTGTCGGCAGCAAAGGCATCGTGTTCTCGCCGGACGATTACGGAGCCAAGTACTACCTGCTTCCAGAAGACAAGTACGTCGACTTCAAAAAGCCCGAACCATGGTTGCCTCGCATCCCATTCAAAGCCAGTGGCGACGAACGCCACAAATGGGAATTCGTGAGCACGATCAAGGGCGAGTACGAACCCGGCACCATGTCGAACTTCGGATACGCTGGCCGCCTGACCGAAACGATCTTGGTCGGCAACTTGGCCATGCGAGCAGGCGAAGGCCAACGCATCGAATGGAACGCGAAGGACTTGATGAGCCCCAACGTGGAATCGGTCAACCAATTCGTCCAACGCGAATATCGCGACGGTTGGGAATTGGGCTGATCCGCCTGTCGGCCCATTGAGCCGATCAGCAACTGACAAACGACAAGAGCCCGGTTATCGCCGGGCTCTTTTTTTGTGAATCTGGTGTGCCATATGCCCCAGCCAGCCACCATCGCCAGGTGGAACCTGGCCTACGAAACGGTCTCAAAAAACGCCTTGGCCGGATCCACCAGAATCCGACACCAGGTGACGTAGGCCAGGTCTCACCTGGCAACCAACCGATGCTTTGGTACAAAGCGAGGCGTCGAACCACCCCACAACACTCAACGCAGCACATCAATCACCCAGCCAGGTCCAACCTGGCCTACACACCCCACCCCCGGATGCGACTCACTTCAAGCGAGTCGACGCCGGCAAGACATTTGGCGTCATCGTTTTGCTTGGCGAAGCAATCGTGCCGGCCGGTTCACCCTGACCGTTCTCCGGTGCAGCACCTTGGTTCACCATCGCGATGTCGATCGACTTGGTTGATTTCCCGCGAGCGATGTTCCAGGTTCCCATCGAAGGTGGCATCTCACCCGAGCGATCCTGAACCGTCGGACGCGAAATGGTGGTGGTTGTCAAACCGCTGCTGGGCGATGTCTTTCCCGAAGAAGCGTGCTGCCACGCCCGGAAGTCAGGCGAATAGCGGTTCGCCAGCGCCATCTCGGCTTCGTTTTTCGATCCCGGCAACAACACATTGGTTGGTTGTCCTTGAATCGTTTTGCCTTCCTTGGTTTTGAACGATGCCACCAAAGAGATGTGACGCTGCTCTCCACCGATCGCATCCCATGGCACCCAAATGCTGTACGAAGCACCAACATCGGACTGGCTGAAGTGGCTGGTCAATTGCTCAGGAGTGAATTCAAATCGTTTCACACCGGTCTTGGGATCCTTTGCCTTTTCATCAAAGCCATGAATCACCAACGTTCCATCCACCGGAACGGGTTGCGACTTTTCATCGTAGAAAAAGATGCGTCCGCCGAAACCTCGGGTGGGCACACGCCCGACTTGAGTGAGTGACTCCGTCGACCAAACCGCCGCCAATTTCGCGGGGTTGGGGTATGGCTCAGGTGCTTTGTCTTTTTTCGCCCAGGGCATCCGGTCCAACAGGCTCTTCTTAGGAGCCGCGTTCTCGGACTGGGTCATCGACGCACAACCGGTGCTGAGTGTCAAACTGACCAAGCAAGCCCCAAGCGTCGCTCGGGATACAATTCGGGCGCGAGATTTCAATGACATGTCTGGGTCTCTGCTTTGAGGGTTGACCGCGAACGCTCGCCCGTGCAATTGGCACCTTGGAACGAAGCTTCACGGCGACACAAAATTCATCCATGCTGGTGACCTCCACTGAAACAATTGCGGGATTGCTCCGGTCGAATTCACAACAACATCGTCTTCCAACACCCGAATCAGGACGGTCCCAAACGGATGCACTTCTTCTTGGCCATGTCACGTCAGCGTGAATGCAGGACGCGATTCACGCTGGCGCGACATGGCTGAGGACTCATCACTTCGATCGATTGAAATTGAACCAACGTTTCTTCGCTGGCTCTTGTTCGCTGGCTGGTTTCGCCTGTGTCGCAGGAGTGCTAGCGGGTTTTTCCGCGGGCGTCTGCGAAGGGATTCGAGCGGAAACCTGTTTGACCGGCACTTGCGGGGTCGATCCCGTACTGCTGGCCTGCTTCGTCGGAGGCGTTCCGGAGAACCCGGCTCCCGTTGCAGGGACGCCACTGGACGCAGGACCAGGCAACAACTCGTTCGGAGCCGACATCACAGGTGGTGGCAACTGGTTCCCAGGCAGTGATTGCTGCGGTGCAGGAACTGATCCTTGAGGTGCCTCGATCCAATCGTCACCGATGATCGATTCACCTGGATTCAACGTCACACCGGGTGGCAATTCACCGTTGGATCCTGGGACCACGCTTCCATCAATGGAATTGATGACGCTGCCCGGTGGGATCACTCCTGCTTTCATCGCTCGGTTTCCACCGGGCATGTCAGCTTCTGGGAACACGTCCACAGTGGGATGAAGGTCAGGATAAATCGTTGGACCAACGGCGGGCCCCCACAATCCATAACCACCCGACAACCCGACGTCACCGTGCATCTCGACCACGTCGGCCAAGCACCAACTCATGCGGCTGGATTCGACTTGTTTGACGTATTCAAGGTCTTCATGGCCGGTCACCAAGATCGGTGTCATGACCACCAGCAATTCGCTGCGGGTCTCGATTTCCGAGTCATACTTGAAGAACGTTCCCAACAAAGGAATCTCCGCCAAGTAAGGCACTCGACGAGTTCGGTTCTGTCGGAACTTCTGAATCAAACCACCGAACACAACGGTTTGACCATCGAACGCGGTCACGGTCGCCTGAGCTTGGGTTCGGTCGATCGCCGGGACGAAGATCGGGACATCATCCTGGAACGAACCGATGATTTGACCTTCATTCGCATTGATGTCGCTGCGACTGGCATCGATCGCCATCATGATCAAACCGTCCGCACCAACGCGAGGAGTGACTCGCAGGATGATTCCGATTTCCTCGTCTTCGATCCCGATGATGGGCTGCGACGCCGTCCCACCAGTTCCTCCGGTGAAGGACAATTCCGTCGGACGCGGGAAGCTCTGCCCGACTTGGACATAACCTTCCGTGTTGTCCGCGGTCATGATTTCTGGCCGGCTGAGAATCTGCAGTCGGTTCGCAACCCGCAAGGTTCGCAGGAACAAGTTGACGGATTCGCTGGCCGCGGAGAACACAAATCCGCCTGAATTCAGACCGCTCAGTTGTGTCAGTTGACTGGCGTTCGCTCCGAAACTGGTCAAACCCTGCGATGCCAAACTCTCTTGAGCAAACGAGTTGCTATTTGGCAGACTGGTACCACCAAAGTTGAACCCTGGATCCGAAGAGGGATTTCCAGCGGCGATCGCGCCCGAAGCCTTGCCACGATCAAACAACAACGAATCTTGCAGCCCGAACTCACCGCCGATTTCGAAACCGTCGTCCAGTTCCACTTCCGCGATCAAGGTCTTGATCAACACCATCGGTGGACGCCGGTCCAGACGATCGATCAGTTGACGGACCTCTTCGTAGATCCGTGGCGAAACGCTGAGCAACACGCTATTCGTTTGAGCTTCCGCCACCGCGACAATATCGCGATCGGGCAGGTCCAACGGGCCGAGGCCTTGTTGGAATTGAGTGATCACGTTGCGTGATTGCTGACGCTGCGAAACGTAATTGGTGATCGCCGTCGCAACGTTCTCTGCAATCTGGTGTTTCAGCCAAATCACTTCCGTGATGCGTTCGGCAAAACCTTCGCTGTCGAGTCGCAACAAGATGCTTTCGACCACTTCCAAGTCTTCCGCCGAGCCGCTGGCAATGATGCTGTTGGTGCGAATGTCGGTTGAGAACACGAGTGGTGTCAGAGCACTGTCTGAAGCCGTTAACGATGGCAATTCACCAAGGTTCCCTGCACCGACGCTGGTCCCGCTCGTTGCAGCATCTTCGCCGAACAAGTTCTGCAGCGCATCCGGCAGCCGCGGCACCAGCGCATCGATCCCCCAACTCCCCGCGACCCCGAGCGCAACGCCCATGAGCCCCCCGATGGCGCTCAGCGTGCTCGTTTCGATCAGGAACTGCCAGACGATGTGCCGGCGCGTCGCCCCCAGCGCACGCCGAATCCCGATCTCGCGCGTCCGCTCCGTCACGCTCGCCAGCATGATGTTCATGATCCCGATCCCGCCTACCA
>NZ_JBICHO010000555.1:0-11340 GCF_043100905.1 Rhodopirellula sp. JB055
GGTCGAGGTTGGGCGTTTCCAAAAACGGATGCCCGTGACAGCTCAGGTCCCCGTAACCTTGGTCGTCGGTCATCACCAAAACAATGTTGGGAGCATCCGCGCCAAGTAGGACACTGATTGGCGACAGGAGGATCAGGAGCATCGTTGGAAGTGCTCGAATGGTCATTGGGAATCAACCCTGATTGAGGTGGAATGAGCGAGAGTGAGACTGGAGGCAGTGAGATCGGAGGCATTGTAAACGCAATCGATCCCGGAAGAAGAACCGATGTCTTGTGAAAGCGATCAGCCGACAGACAACTCGATCCAGTAACGGTTCACAGTCGCGTCGGAGGTTTGATCGTGCACCTGGTCATGCAGTCTGCCGCCATTGCGCTCAATCACACGCGAAGATCCGATGTTCTCCGAGCTGCAAGTCAACAAAATGCGGTCCAAGCCAAGCCCGCGAGCGAAACGTTTCGCGTCTTTGAGCAACAAAGTGCCGTAACCTTTTCGACGTTCACTGGGGCGAACGCTGTAGCCGCAGTGACCACCGCAACGTTCCAGTTCCGGCGAAAGCAGGTGTCGAAAATTGTAGTTCCCGACGATGCGTTGGTTCACAACGAGAAACCGAGTTGAACTTGGAACGAATCCGGAAAGCCGTTCACCGCGAGACCACGCCATCAGGTTTTCAACCGTTTCAGCGTGTGACCATTCAGGCTTTCCAAAGTAGCCGTGAATTCGTGATTCGCCTTCAACTTCGAATTCCGCCACGTATTCGGCGAGAGCAGATTCGTGCTCCAAGCCCAGTTGGGCGAAGTGATTTTCGACTTGGTTCATAGCTTTGCTCTCCAACGCGACTCAATGATATCAGGCAGCAATTACCCGAGGCGGGAAGTTCGTCTGACACATACGGAGACTTGCACATCATCACGATCGGTTCGACCACTTCGGCTAATCTACCGGCGCGATTGCGGTGCTGCACAGTCAATGAACAGCCCGCTAGATCTTGCATTCGAGTCCTGCGAGAGTCGCCATGGCACCCTGTGATACCTCCGTTTTCGAGCGGACAAGCCACCACCTGTAGAGTGGATGGGGAAGATTGCTCGCCTCTATAGGCTTCCACAGGGAACGAGAACCAACGGGGCAAGGAAAATCGTTTGGCAGGAAAATGGATTGCCATTGTTTGGTTTAATCTCTTGGAATCCCCACCGTTGACCTGTTGTTTCGCTTCTCGTTTCCCAGCCTCGCGATCTTGAGAAAAGGCGATGGAATCGTTGGCAACTTCGTTGTCTTCGATCACAGCGTCTGAATAGGATCTCAAGTCGCGTTGCCTACTGAAGAGCTTCATTGATGCATCTAAGTCTGAAGGTTGTCACTCTGGTTCCGGTCGTTGCATTCGCGATTGCAGCGGAGGCACGCTCCGCTTTCTCTCAATCACCGGGGGCATCGTGGCCCACCACGACGGAACTGCTTGAACGATCTCGTCCCCGGTTGGAGGGGATCTACGCAAAAGGCGAGATGCGCGCGAAACGATTCGAAGCGGAATGGTTAGCCGACAGTTCGGGATACGTTGTTCGCCAGAAGGACGCGGATACGAATGAACTGGTCCGAGCGGTTTACCAGGTCGACTCGGGGGAACGATCTGTTTTATCAGCCGAGGCTGCGACGGCGAAACTGGATCCGCTGGTCTCACCAGACGGCAAGCAAGTGTTGCAGAAGCGACGTCGCAACTGGATCGTTCGCGAAATCGAAAGCGGACAGACGCGACGCTTGTTCGAAGATGAACCCTCCGGTGATGTTTCCTATCGCGACCTCGCTTGGAGCCCTGATGGCTCGCGAGTCCTGTTTGTTGAAACCGATTCGAGCGAGGTTCGGTTGCGGAACGTGCTGGTTCCCGATGACCCTTCGTATCCCAGCGTGCAGCAGACTCGATTTGCTCGTGTGGGGACGAAAATCCCAGAATTGAGAGTGGGCGTGGTCGATGTGGTCGGTGATGACGCCGGTTCGATCACTTGGTTAGCGATCGAATTCCCTGAGGAAGGTGGCTATTTCGGCGAAGTCTCCTGGGCGGGGAGTTCGGCCGAAGTCTTGGTCGAGCGTCTCAGCCGATTCCGCGACAAACGCGAGTTTCTGCTGGCGAAGGTTGGGGGCCCCGTGTTTCCTATTTTCGAAGAAACCAATGATGCTTGGGCAGTCGGAAGTCACGAGATCAATTCTGGCGTCAAATGGATTGATGGTGGAAAGAGTTTTGTATTTTTGAGTGAGAAGGATGGATGGCGTCAGGCGTTCGCCATCGACCGCGACGGTAAGAATGAACGGCTGCTGACGCCCGGTGAATACGACATCATCGATCGTGCTGAACCGGGAGATGTCGTCGATGAGGCGAGCGGTTGGTACTACTTCTATGCTTCACCTGACAATGGAACCCAGCGTTTTCTCTACCGAGTTCCTTTGGATGGATCTGGAACGCTTGAAATGATCACACCGGCGGACCAGCCGGGGTGGCATGAGTATCAGTTCTCTCCTGATCGCAAATGGGCCTTTCATACGTATTCGACTCTGAACACGCCTCCAGTTGTCGATTTGGTTTCGATCCCAAAGCATCGCTCGATCCGGATCTTGGAGGACAACCAAGAACTGCAGAAGCTTGCCCAAAAGACGATTGGGCATCCCACTGAGTTTGTGCAACTGAAGTTGTCGGAGGATGTGACCGTCGACGCGAGCGTCACCAAGCCAAGTGACTTTGATGAGTCGAAACGCTATCCAGTGTTTGTCTATGTTTATGGCGAGCCGTATTTGCAGACGGTGCTCGATCGTTGGGGAGCGGCTCAAATCGATTTCCTCCGTACGATTGCTGACCTTGGATACATTACGGTTTCGATCGACAACCGGGGGACGCCGTGTCCCAAGGGTGCAGCGTGGAGACGAAGCATCTTTGGTAGCTTGGGGCCACTGTCGACCGAAGAACAAGCCGCCGCGATTCAAGAACTTGGCCGCACACGATCTTATGTGGATTTATCGCGAGTCGGGATCTGGGGATGGAGCGGCGGTGGTTCGAACACACTGAACGCGTTGTTTCGCAAACCCGATGTTTATCATCTCGGGATCGCAGTCGTGCCCAAGCCACAACCGCACCTCTACAACGCTTGGTTCCAGGAGATCTACATGCGGACCCCGGAAGTCAACGCAGAAGGTTACGCACGCTCGGCTCCAATTGGGTTTGCGGATGGGTTAAAAGGCAAGCTGTTGATCATGACTGGTTCGGGGGAGACCAACACGCACATTCAAATCATCGAAGGCTTGGTCGACCGATTGATTGAACTGGGCAAGTCTTTTGATTACATGGTCTATCCCAACCGAGACCATGGGCTGCGTGAAGGCAAGGGAACTGAAGTGCACGTGCGAATGATGATCACTCGCTACTTGCTCGAGAACCTGACACCCGGGCCGAAGCCGGTGGAAGCGAATTAGGCCGGTGTCATCTGCCCGATCATTCCTGCCGATCTGCTTAGCAGCGTGTTGACTCAGTCAGCCGGAATGCGATTGCGTCCAGTTCGTCTCCGGTAATCTTGGGCGAACGCCGTTCGGCTGATCGCGAATTTTGCGAAACGTATTCAATCAACGACGGGGGAAGCCTGGCTATGGTTTGGATCCTGCTTCGTAGTGGAACCAGTCGATATCGACCCAGCCGCTTTCTGAGACTTCATCGGTTCGGTTGTTCCAACAGAACAGGCCGGGCCGATTGCCACGCCAGTTGCCGAAGTTCAGCGTGTAGGTCCACGGAGTCGTGTTCCAGATCTCGCCATCGATGCTCCACGCGAAGTCCGCTTGGTCACCATCGGTGGTGCTCCGCAGGTAGAGATTCGAGCCAGAAATCGATGGCCCGCTTTGAAACTTTCCGTTGTGATTGAAAAACAATTTCATCGTCCCGTCTTTTTGTTTCAAAACGCCGAACAGAGCGTATTGTCCTGAGTGATGACAAAATCCTGCTCGTGCTCCCCAGGTCATTCCGCGCAGATCCAACTTGGTCGTGGCAACCGTTTGGGTGACTCCGAGGTGCCGTTGGGAGAGAGTGTTGGACGCTCCCCAAAACGCTCCTTTCAATTTACCGCGATTCCCTGGGACGGGTTTGGAGGCAATCAGACGCAAGTGCCCCGGTCGATCGGAAAGAGAGAATCGGTCGCGACGTGGTTCGTGGTTCCAGTTCCACTGCGGACCGATTTGCGTTCC
Organism: Rhodopirellula sp. JB055; assembly: GCF_043100905.1. Classification (NCBI taxonomy): domain Bacteria; kingdom Pseudomonadati; phylum Planctomycetota; class Planctomycetia; order Pirellulales; family Pirellulaceae; genus Rhodopirellula; species Rhodopirellula sp. JB055. The sequence continues at coordinate 4,210 of NZ_JBICHO010000555.1, forward strand.
GTCAAACTCATCAGAGGTTTGAAGCGGTATAGCGTTTTCGCTTGGGATGGGTTTCGGATGAGTCCAAATCGGCTCGCCGATTCCATCACCGTCGGTGTCCTTGCCGATGATTGGCCACCCGTCTTTCCAGGTGACAGGTTGTAAACACTGCGGCCGTCCATGAAAGACCGGTTTGCCATTTTGAACGAGTTGATGCATGAACCACCAACGGCCATCCGGGGCTTCGATCAGAGAACCTTGGCAGGCAGAGCGATCGGAGTCAGATGCGCGTTCCATCACCACACGCGATTTGTAGGGGCCAACGAGGGAGTCCGTTTGGGATCGAAGGCACAGTTGTTTGCGGTCGCGGCTTTCGCCTTCGCCTTGCCACTCAATCAGCATGATGTACCACTGATTGTTGAATCGCCGAATTTTGGCGGCTTCGACGGCTGTCCCTGAAAAGATGGTCGTGCCCTCATCGAGTAACTCAGAGCCATCCCAAGACAGGCGAAAAAGTTTGATCTCGTGGGGTTGGTCGGGCCGAGGCGGAGAGCCTTTGCCCCAATTGCAGACCAGCCAGGCTTCTTGGTTCTCGTCGTCAAAGTAGACTGCGGGATCGGTCCAATGTTTTCGTTTGAGCAGACAGACGGGGTCTGTCCAAGGACCGGCGAGATCCTTGGCTCGCGTCAGGTAGAGGCCGGACTGAAAATCAATCTGGTAGCACAGCCACTCGCCGTTGTGCTGGACCAAATCACCAGCCCAGCATCCGAATCGGTAGCCATTCATTTGGTCCCAGTTGTACCGCGGTTCCCAATTGATGGTTGGGATGGCGTGACCGGTGTACTGCCAATTGACCAAGTCCTTGGATTCCAGAATGGTCATCCCAGGCGAGTAGTGATTGGTCGACGTGATCATCACCCACCGGTCATTGGCCTCGTCGCGTTCGACATCGCTGTCAGCAAAGTCACCATTAAGAATCGGGTTGGCATAAATTCCGTTGCCCAGGTCACCCCACTGACGAAAACGTGCGTCGATGGATGAGTCAGCCGTTTCTGTCTTCGTGGGCGAGGGCGGTGCAGTGTCGGGGGAATCCGCCGAGGCGACCGATGAGAGCGTCAGGATGATGAGCAGGAAAACACGCGATGTTTCCTTGCAGAGATTCAAGACGACGGAGTTCATTTTCATGATCAACAGTTTGCAGCGATGACGCGGAGAGGTGAAAGGCGGGAGCTTCAGGTGCGATCGGATGTGTCGACATGTGAGAAACGCTTGGTGCCACTGACGAAGATTCCGCAGACAAGGAACGCACCGACGAGTCCCCCGAGAAGTAGGATGCCAATTCCTTGCGCGTTGGGCCCAGCCAAAAGAAACAATCCCATGGGAGGAAAACAGATGGCGATCAACGAGTAGAGCATCTGACGGGAACGCACACTTGGGTCATGAGGCCAATTCCGAGATCGAATCCGGAAGATCAGTCCACCGACGACGCTTCCACCTAGAATTGTGACGAGCCCAATTGCAGGAACGTGAGTCAGAAAGGGAGCCGATGCAAATGCACCAGCCACTGCGGAGAAAACAATGTACCACGCTGGCCCTCTTCGGAATTCTGAATTCACGTCGAGGCTCGACGGGCGAACTGTTTCGGTTTCTGTCGGTGGTGCGTAAGGGTTGTCATTCACTTGGTGGAATCAACCGGGCTCCACATTGGTCGCAGTAGACGTCGTTGCGAAGTGTGGCGTCGCAGCGGCTGCAGGTAGGGACCATTTCCATGTGATTGCCAGAGATGGCGCCGGCGTAGTCGATCTTCGCAATCTTTTTGAGCAACCGAATGATTTCGGAGAGGGATTGAAGAAACAGCCAATTCAATAGTGATCCGACGAGGATCGAGAGCGAAGTGGCGATGGCTGGAAAACCGACGACAATCAGTACGGCGACGGCGGCGATCACTCCAAAGAGCACCGAGAGTATCGCGACGATGCTAAGCAAAGATTCAAGTGCCAGGCTCTTCGTTTGACGAGGTTTGGGAATCGAATGAGCAGTGAGTTCCATGATCAGCTACCTGGGGACGGAGGGGGATGGATTGGTTGTTGAACGCGACGAATTGGTCCCACTGCCCGTCTCCGGACGGAGCAGTCATGGCGTCGTTCATTGTTTCCAATGAGATTCGTATTGGGAGCGGATTTTCACTTCGGTTGAGGTTCCGATCGATTTGTAAGCGTCCCAGGCGGGTTTGGCCGCGCCGCGTGGTTGCTCAGGAGAACCCAGCCCGCGAAGGCCTAGATGCAGGCCTCCTTCGTTGCGATTGTCGACGGGGCGGTGATAGTCGAATGCGAGAATGGACTTGCACTTGCGTATTTGTTCAAAGGTGTAGAGCACCGCTGCGGCTTGCTGTTCCAATGCTTGTGGATCGGTTTCGGAAGCGTGGAAGCCTTGCTCGCTAAGCAAGACGGCACGTACGTTGCCCTTGGGGTCGCGCAAGCGTTTGTTGTGCAACCAATCGTCGAGCACCTGCCAGTTTTTGAGCGTGAACATACTGGCGTCGAGTGTGAATTCAACGTTGTCGTTCCAGGTATCAGATTCCCACAGGCTTTCGGGGTAGGGGTGATGAGCCAATCCCCACGGGAAGTTGCCTTCGACTTCACCGTGTCGAACGAGAGCCTGCATGATGTTTTTGGATGCGTACCAACGCCAGTGCGGAGGATCTTCCAGGTTCCAATGGTGTGTCAACGAAATGAAGGTGCGGGCGTGAGGATTGACCCGTCGAGTTGCCGCATCAACCATACGCATCGAGCGAAAGTAGTGGTCGAGATAAACGTGCATGGGAACTTCCCCCATGTTTGTCCATTGCCAACCCGCGTCGATTTCATTGTGGACGATCCAGTGATCGATTCGAAGGTTGCCTTCGCTGTAGCGTTCAGCGAGGAAGTTCAACGTGTCGGCATACAGTTGAGCGGATGCTTCGTCGACCAAGTTCGGCATCGTGTACGTGCCAGCCGGATCCGCGTCGGGATGTTCTAAACTGGGCAAGTCGTCGGTCGACCCGGTTCGCGAATTGGGGATCAACAGAATGGCCGCCATGACCAAACCGGCATTTCGTCCCTTTTGCACTCGGTGATCGAGGTGCCGCATTGCGGCTTGGTTGACGTATAACTCCCGCCCGCGAACTTGCGTGGCTCGATAGCCACGTCGAGGCGTCGGGGAGATGAGATTGCTCAGAACCAGGTTGACCGAACCATGAGCCAATCCGAGTTCCTCGACGTGTTCCGGTGCAAGTTCAGCGAGGCAGGTCATGCCTTTCGCGGCACTCAATTGGGGAGTCGGAGCAAGCTGTTTGGCCTCTGCTGCGTCATAGCCATCGACGTGGTGGACGGCGGAATACGGCGTCGCGGATCGATAGCCATCTGAGTCCAGTTGGCTGGAGATTGAAACGACTTGCCAGCGAGTGCCTGTTTCACGAAGTCTCGATTGTTGGCTGGCTGGGATGCGGACTTGAAAGTTTCCGTCGGCGTCCATTCGGACGGGGCGAAAGAAGGTTTGCGAATTCACCTTTGCCGGAACCGCGGAAATTTCGGTCCATCCGCGGGTGATCAAACTGAGGTTGGCCGTCGAGAGTTGGCCGACCGCTTTTCCCGAGACGAGGATCGCGTCGGCAGTGTGTTCCACCTGCGTGATCTCAAGTGGGAATTGCGTCTGATAATACGAGGCGATCTGTTCGTTGAGCTGTTCCAGTCGCTTGACCCGTTCTTGTCTTTCCTGATTTTGACGCTGCTCAAAATCGTTTTCTAAACGCAGGACGACGTTTCTGACTCGAAACCGTTTGTTCGCTTCTGTTCCGAAATCGAGTCGCAGCCAAAGAGGTTTGTCTTTCCGCAGAAACTGTTGTCCGAGTGACAGATCACACGTGTACGTGGTCCAGCCTTCGGCGCGATTCAAGTGGGGCAAGTTGACACGACGTTTCTCTGTCCATGGTTGTCCGTAAAACAGTTGCATGTTTCGGATGCCCTGCGTGCAAAACACTTCCATCGCCAGCATCCAACGTCGCTCGTTCGCGGGTGTTGGAGGGATTTGAAATGAAATGAACGGATCGTTGCCGGTCGTTCGGAACGCGATCGCGTCTTCCGTCGTTTCCATTTCCAGGTGTTTGAGTTGCGTCCGTGCACCGGAAAGCTGAACCGTTCGCGGCTCGATGGCCGAGGGTGCCTGAGCGATTGCGAGCGTATTGAAAAACGTGAACAGCGACACACTCACGAGAATCGGCAGCAGTCCTCGAAAGAACAACGTGAAACAAGTGTATCTGCCGGCGTGCCAATCAGGGAACGGATTCATGCGAAGGAGAGTGTTTCGTAGGGAAGGGGCTGTGTGACGAAGGCGGGAAAAGGACGCCACCAGGGAGGTGAGATTGTTCCGATTGTAACGGTTCGCCGCGTCCTTCTGCATCCGCTTGGTGGACCGGTCGATTTTGATCATCGGAGCGATACGACGGATCAAGCCTGGTGGGCCGGTCAATCAGGACGCAAGGTTTGAATCGAAAGGAATGACTTCCAACCAAAGGCGGACGAATGAGCGGACAAAAAATGGGATGCTCACACGGCACAGTGAAAGCAGGACTTCGCAGTGCAACGCTGCGACTGGTCATCCTCACGTGGGCGATGTGGGGCATTCAGGAAACGTACACCAACGCCCAGGAAACCATGGTGTTGGGAAGCGGGACTGCAAGGCAATCTGCTGATACCGTGTCATTGGAACTCGCGCGCTTGCAGGCCCAGATTGATGAGCTGAAGCAAGCGTCGAAACTCTCTCAAGAGCCAATTTTTGTTTATCCGGAGGAGTCTACCGCAACTTCTTGCACTCCCCCTGCGTCGAGCAAGTTTCCCACTGCGCGGTTGACAGGATTCTTCCAAGCCGACACCGCTTGGTTCCATCAAAGCGACCGTAACATTGCTGCAGTCGGTGACGCCGAAGATGGATCCGATTTCCGCCGAGCTCGTTTGGCCGCGGTTGGGAACGTTTGGGACAACGTTGCCTTTTCGCTCGAGATGGACTTCGGATTTCCAGGACGTCCGAGCTTCATGGACGTTTGGGTCGACATGGAAGATTTGATTGGGGATGGCAATCTGCGAGTCGGTCAGTTTCGACAACCGATCGGAATGGAAGGATTGACCAGCGTCAAAGAGCTCACCTTCATGGAGCGCTCACTGCCTTTTGCGTTGATCCCGTTCCGACAGATCGGAGCGGTCCTGTACGGTAACTCGTCGGATGATTCGATGACTTGGGCCGTCAGCGGATTTCGTTTCCCGACGGATGTCTACGGTGGCAGCGTCGGCGACAACGGTGGCTATGGGACCGCCACACGCGTCACAGGATTGTTGGTCGATCGCGAGCCAGGCAACGTGCGCTTCCATGTCGGTGGCGCCTACAGCTTCATTGATCCGTCCAATGATTTGTTTCAATACCGGAGTCAGCCCGAAGTGTTTGTCAGCGAAACCGGTGGCGGAGTGCCCGCGGCGGTGGCTGTGAACACACCATTCTTCGTTGACACCGGAATCATCAACGCGGAGCACACCAACTTGTTTGGTGCGGAACTCGCGGCTTCGGCGGGTTCGTTCTATGCCCAGTCGGAATACTTGGTCAGCGTGGTGGATCAGATTGGCGGGCCAACGGTCGCACTGCCGGGAGCCTATGCCTATGCCGGCTTTTTTCTGACTGGCGAACAACGATCGTATGACAAAAAGAACGGTGTCTTCGGCGACGTGGTACCGAATGGCAGTGTTGGAAAAGATGGCGGCATCGGAGCGTGGGAACTTGCCGTTCGCTATTCCTATCTCGACTTCAACGATGCGAATGTGCAAGGCGGGCGGTTGAGCGATCTCACCGCAGGAGTGAATTGGCACTGGAATCCACACACCAAGTTCCAACTGAACTACATCCACGCGATGCTGGACAGCCCGGTCAATGGCGACAGCGACGCAAGCATCTTTGCGATGCGAGCCCACCTCGATTTCTAGCAAAGTGCTGTTTGGTCGCACCCTGATTTTTGCCGCGCGCGATCGGACGACACTTGTCGATGGGCATGCATGCGACACACGAACTCCTTTCACCGAACCCGGGGCCATGCCTGGTGCGGGTCGAACAGGCAAGGCCGCCTGTTGATGTGATGAGCAGCGCAACGCGTTGTCGGCGGCATCGCCTGAGTTGCCGAGCGATCGAGACCTCTTTCGCTCGTTAGGGTTGCGGGAAACTCTCTATTTGTTCATTATGAGTGCACTAATGAGATGTTTTCTCATTAGCGTGACTCCACCACGGAAATTTGATTTCCAGTGGTCCTCCAGCAAGCGATCGCCGGTCGTTTTGACCGTCTCAGCCAGCCAAATGTCACGTTTGCGCAGACTGTAGATCCGATCTGGAGAAGAAAAATGAATTGTCGTCGAAGTGCGTTCACCCTGGTGGAATTGTTGGTGGTGATTGCCATCATCGGGATTCTGGTTGGTTTGCTTTTGCCCGCTGTGCAGTCTGCTCGCGAGGCAGCTCGACGCATGAAATGCTCGAACAATTTGAAGCAACTGGGGTTGGGGATGCAAAATCATCACGCCGCCCACAACGCATTTCCCAGTAGCGTTTCAGGTAGCGGTGCCCTTCACTATTGGGGCGCTCAATTGCTTCCCTACCTGGAGCAAAACCCTCTTGCCGATATTTATGACTACCGTGTTCGTTTCAATGACATCAAGAATCGCGAGGCCGTTCAAACTCCCCTTTCATTGATGCTGTGCCCCAGCACGCCCGGCAGCCCGATCGAGGACCCGAAATTCAAGCGTGCGACCTCGTCGAGTCCAGAAGCGTGGGGATCTTTCGGTTCCGACTACGCGGGTAGCGCGGGGCCCTATTCTCGAATGTGGACCGCTCCGGCCGTTGTGTCCTACCCAAAGCCGGGCAACATTGATGGACTGTTCGATGGAACGGTGAAGCCTGGTGTGAAGGGCCGCCGCATTCGCGATGTATTGGATGGAACTTCCAATACGATCGTGTTCGTTGAATCCTCGGGGCGTCCTCAGATCTTGCAATCCAATAGCGGGAGGGTGCATGGGTCAGTGGAATTTTCGAGTTCAGGTGCGAACTACGTAGCTGTGACCAGATGGGCGCCGGTCAATTTGTTTG
>NZ_JBICHO010000556.1:0-7733 GCF_043100905.1 Rhodopirellula sp. JB055
CCGCGTGGTGCTGGACGTGGCATCTCGGAGGAAGATGTGTTTCGAACGCCACGACGTTGCCGGCTTCCGCTGTAACCGTCCCCTGTCGGCCGAACGTGATACGACGCCCAGGCCGCGAGAGCCTGTTCGATCGCCAGCATCAACAACAGCAGTGCCAACAACACCAACAAGAACGTCGACATCCCGCCGCCAACTCCCGTGTCTCCCCAATCCCCAGGCGAAAGAAACTCAAACTCCAGAGGCAACAAGTCTCGGATCACTTCCGCACTGGTCACGCGAGCCAAATCCGACTCACCAACATTCAGCACCGAGGCGACGGGCAACACGCTCGTTTGCCCGTCCGTTCCCGTGCGTTGCCATTCGATCGTTCCGGGCACCAACAACTCATCCAAGCCAGCCTGGTCAGCCACGATCAATTCTCGAGGCGAAACCTCGATCGTCGATTCGTTCGCCGCCGCTTCCAATTCAATTTCTAATCGTGGGGGTTCGTCCGCCGGCGGTAACAACACAACCGTCGGCAAATAGCGTTCGCCGGGCACATCAATTTCAGCCACTGAGTCGACTAAGCGACTGGTCGGCGGAGCGGCACCGCTGAACAACATCGCGTTGCTTTGCAGCAAGAAAACCACAAACGTTGGATCGCCCGGCCAGTTGTTCCAATTCCCATCGAGCCCCGTGGTCACGGTCACCACACGGCCCCGCCCCAAACCGTGAAGCGTTGCCACGGGAGTCTCATCGGCGCGAGCCAGCAACGTTTGAACGTTCGCCTGGGAGTCATCGCGGGCGTCAACCGAATCGCCTTCGGATTCGTCCTCCGTCAACTGTTCCCTCAATTCCTCTGTGGCAGATCGAGCCGGCACCCACTGCTTGCGAATGCTGACCAGCCCAAAGATCCCGTTGCCCGCCGAAGCGATCGGGCCCAGCAACTCCGCGTTTTTGCCGAGCACCAATTTAGGCGATTCCTCCGACTCATCTCCAAACGAAACGGTGGGAGCAATGTCAAACGGCAACAGGCCGCCGGCTTTGCCACCGACCAACGTGTTGTAATTGTCCGCGTTGACGTCGTCGCCCAAAAACCAAGCCAAGCCGCCTCCGTCTTGCACGTATTGCTTCAGCGAATCCACGGCGCGTTTGGAAAGCTCGGGCACATCGATCAAGTAGACCGCTCGATAACGCGACAGTTGCTCCACCGTCACGTCTCGCAACATCGTCACCGGCTGGACTTCCGGGATCGCACCGATTCGAACCTGGCTGCCAGGATCCAGAACCGAGGCCACGTGATAAGCTCCGATCGCATCGGAATCGCCCCCATCGATCACCAACACTCGCTGCGCGTCGGCCAGTGGAATCGTGCAGACCCGCGAATTGTCTATCTCCAGTGCATCGGTTGGCAAATCCACTTTCACGACATGCGTGCCGACTTGGTTGATGAAGACCTGAAAGGACTTCGTCAGTTGCTGGCCACCAGGAATGGAGTCAATCAAAATCACGGGCAAGTTTTGAACTTCGCCACTGACCGTCAGCGTTGGATCCGCGGTTTGGACTTGGTCACCGTATGTGATCACGCTGGCCGACAGAGCCACATTGGTTGCCTCTCGCGACGAGTAGTTCTTGACCGTGACGTTGACGACGACGGGAACCCCCGCGACCCAAACATCGGGCGAGGGCGTCAAGTCGGTGATGGCGAGATTGCGAGCCGTGTTACTGGCTTGATTGGGGACACAATCGATCATTTGAATCTTCGCCCCAGCTTGGTCGGCGTTTTCCAATGCCTCGGCCATCCGTCGCGGCGCCGCCCAATCGCGCTGAGTGAAATCGCTGACGACGTACAAGGTTTGCGAGTCAGCGGTTGTGGCCGCAATCAGATCGGATGCCAAATCGATCGCCGACACCAAATCGGTCCGCAGCGACGAAGCTCGAGTCGCCATCAAACGTTCGACTTGCCGACCGTCGGGAGAAATGGTTTGCGCGGACAAATCCGCTGCGACATCGGCGGACGCATTCTCACCCGAAGCGACCATTGCAGCACGACTCGCTCGCATCACCGTCAACGTGTGATTGTCGCCGTCCGCCGCCAACCGTTTCACCAATCCGGCAACAGATGCCAACGCCCGGTCGTAGGCGGTGTTGCCGACCACTCCGCTTGCCTCGGCGTCCGCCACATCGCCCTCCGTCCCGCGACGCGAAACAATTTGCTGCATCGAATAACTGTCGTCGAGCACGATCACATGGTGTGTCGTCTGCCCACCAAGCGCCCCGATCCACTGACGTCCGCCAACCAAGCCCGCTAGCAACGCGATCAGCAACGCCGCGACCGCCAACCGAGAAAGCAACAACAACAGTTGGCGCAGAACAATCCAGCGGCGTTGTTTCCGGTAACTGGCCAGCAAAAAATCCATCGCCGCCCACTTGGTCCGGCGATGCCGAAGCAAGTTGATCAGGTGAACCAAGAGCGGCACCGCGACAAACGCGAAACCAATCGACAGGACGGGATAAAGGAACAAAACGTTGGTGCTTTAAAGGTTGGACTCAGAAGAATGAAAGCGAGCGTGGCATCGGCTTTGAGCTTGCGTTTTCGAATCCACAAGCGGGAATCCTAGTGGTTTGTCAAAGTTAAAAGTGAGAGTTGATCGCAGTGGACGAGGCGATGAGTCCTTGCCTTTGGCGCCAGTTCAGGACTCGTGGCCTCGTCCACTACCGCAAAAATAAATCGTGATAGGCCACTGATTGCATTGTTTTCCATGGACAAAGGCAACTCAATTACGAAGTTTGGGGAGTGCCTGCCGCGCCGAGAGAAAACGGGCGAGCACGGCATCAAGTGGTTCGCTCGTACGGACCTGCAAGTAATCGATTTTCAGCCGGCCACAGGCTCGCCGCGTCTTATCTAAAAAGTCATCGAGAGCCTCGAGGTAGCCTTCCCGAAGTGCGGCGGGATTGCAATTCAGTGCCGACTCAACTTCCAACCCCTCGAAGCGTGTCGCGCCGGTGAAATCAAAGTCCATCTCGTCATCGTGAAGGACGTGGATCAACGCGACATCGTGGCCGCGCGCCCGCAGCACTCGCAGGCCCTCCTGCAATTCCTCCACTCCCAACAAATCGGAAATCACGCACACCACACCAGCCCGCGGAATCGCCGCCGCGAGTTGTTTGGCGACGTGGTCGAGTTTGGTTTCTCCTTCGTGATCGGCGGACGCCAAACAGGTCAACATGCGATTGAGCTGATGCTGGCTCGATTTCGCCGGGACACTGTCACGAAGCTGAGTGTCAAACGTGTACAACCCACACGCGTCTTTTTGACGAAGAGCGAGGTAGGCCAACGAGGCGGCCAGCGACGCTGCGTACTGGAATTTGTTTTCGTCGCCCTCGCCGTACGACATGCTGCCGCTGCAGTCGACCAGCAATTGCAACCGCAGGTTGGTTTCTTCTTCGTACTGTTTGATGTGCAACCGATCCTGGCGCGCGTACACCTTCCAATCGATGTGCCGCAACTCATCGCCGGGAACATACTGGCGGTGCTGCAGAAACTCGATTGATTGGCCGAAGTACGGGCTTCGGTGCATCCCTGATAAAAACCCCTCCACGACTCGCCGGGCGGTCAATTCCAACCGGCGAATGCGAGCGGTGACCTCAGGACGCAAATATCTTTTGGAATCGGGCATCGCGAGACAATTCGTCCTCGGTCGTCGGGGTGGCATCAATGAGTCGGGCGACCACTTCGTCGCTGGTGATGCCTTCGCTTTCAGCAGCAAAGTTCACCACCATCCGGTGACGCAAAACGGGCGGTGCGAGAGCTTGAATGTCTTCGACCTGGACATGATGGCGGCCTTGCAGCAACGCGCGAGCCTTGCCACCCAAGATCAAGAACTGAACCGCACGCGGCCCGGCTCCCCAGCCCACCAAGTCCTCAACGAACTCTGGCACGCCTTCACCACCAACACGAGTCTGCCGAACCAATGACAACGCGTATCGCACAATGTGGTCGCTGACAGGAACCTGACGCACCAATTGTTGCAGTCGCAGAATCTCTTCGCCGCGAAGAACCGGCGTGGTCTCCGCCGAAGCGGTGCCAGTCGTTCGCCGAGCCACTTCAAACTCTTCGTCGAACGACGGGTAGTCGACGTAGATCTTGAACATGAACCGGTCTTGTTGAGCTTCCGGCAACGGGTACGTGCCTTCCTGCTCAATCGGGTTTTGCGTCGCCAAGACGAAAAACGGGTCATCCAGTTGATGCCGTTCGCGGCCCGCAGTGACCTGACGTTCCTGCATGGCTTCGAGCAATGACGCCTGTGTTTTGGGCGGCGTCCGGTTGATCTCATCGGCCAAGACCACGTTGGCAAACAAAGGCCCCGGCATGAAACGCAATTCGCGATGTCCCGTGGCCCGGTCCTCTTCCATGATCTCGGTGCCCGTTACGTCGGCAGGCATCAAGTCAGGTGTGAACTGAATGCGGCTGAAGGACAAATCCAACGTCTTCGCCAGCGTGCTGATCATCAGCGTTTTCGCCAACCCAGGAACGCCTTCGAGCAAAACGTGCCCCCGACTGAACAAACAGATCAGGATTTCATCAATGACTTCCTCTTGGCCGACAATGATCTTTCCCAACTCTTCCAACACTCGCCGACGAGCGTCGTGAAGCAAGTTGAGGTCCGCTTCACCGATGGCAGCGGAGTTTGATTCAGGTGCATTCATCCAGGATGTCTCAATCGGGATATCTTTGTCCAAAGATCACGCGGCAACGATCTAGCGTCCAATCGCTCCAGTACGCCTTACCAAGGTAGTCCACCGGACACCGGCAGAGTAGACCAGTCAATTGCTTCGCGAGCGGTTGTTACGCGATGGAAACGCATGAAGGGCCGACACCAACACCCCCACCCGCAAGACACCGGCAGAATCATCGCCGATGTTAAGCAAGCACGCCGAAATGATTGGTCTGAATCCCGCAAGCCGCTTGGACGTTCGCCAGCACTGCAAAAAGCTTGGGTTGGCGATCTGATAGAGAACGCAAACTCCCTACCTAGGAAACGTTCAACACAGGGAGGTTCAACACAGGGAGATCGTGCAGCTTTCCAAACGCGGTGCTCACAAGTTTGAATTCATCCTCCTGAACGCAGTTGGGGGAGGGTCGGAATGCGAGCGTTCAGCGAGAATTCCGTGGGAGGGCTGTCCGCGCCGTTTCCCACGCTCGGCCCTCACCCTCGCGTACGCCTGAACGGCGGCGTTCGTCCTCCTGGTACGACAGGGACTCTTGCCCGTCAGATTGGCGGATGCCGGACAAGCCTGACCAATCGACGGCAAAACCGCTCAGGGAATCTGCACCTTCCCCCAGAACGGACGTTCCCGATCAGCCCTCACGCGAACGTCTTCCAACATCACCCCCACGGATTGATCAAACGTGAAATCCTTTCGCCGCGAACGATAGCGCACCGTAATCGTCTCTTTGAAATCCAATGGCATCTGGGGATACAACCATACCGTGTAAGCATCCGAAGGAGCCTGGGTGATGACGACTTCGTTGTTAGCCATCACACGAGCCTTGACCGGAGCGGCTTTCAAACGTTCCGCGTCCGACCAAAGAATCGGATTGATCGACAGCCCAGGCAACATCTCATCCCATTCCAACCACCAAAAATAGCGATCACCGTCTCGCATCGAGACCACCTCCAATTCTTCCGGTGGCGCAGGCCGGCGATGCCCCGGCGTCTTCATCCACTCAAAGATCCGGTCGGCTTCCTCGAAAAAGAAATCCAACCCGCGACCGCGATACAGCACGATCATCGCGTCGTGATCGTAGGTCATGTAGCGGTCATAGATCGCGCCAAAGTCTCGCAGGGGCACACCGTCTTTGTCTCCTTTGACGATGTAGACGGGCACGTACTTCGAGTTCTCGTTGTAGTGCAACAACGTTTTGCCAGGCCGACTGCTGATGCTGATCATGCCCGCCCACAGATCCGGATGCGAAACCGCAATGTCCCAAGCCGCGGTGCCGCCTTGGCCGTGTCCGCCAATGAATACGCGATCCGAATCGATCGCGAAATGCCGCATCGCATGACGCAGCGAACTGAGCACCGCGTCGTGCTCACGCATCGTGTACTCGTAATCGCCTTGGCCGCCTCGCGTCCAGCGCGGCGCCACCACGATGAAACCATGCCGAATCGAATGCCCCAACCGCATCATGGAGGGCACCTCCGGTTCGTCCAGCGAAGAATCCGCTGTTGAGCCCCCCTCCGCCGCCTGGCCCGAATCATCCTCGTGCTGCAAGAACGACTGCTGAGGTATTCCCGCCCACCAATTCAATTGTGTTTCAGCGATCGCCCCCGCGGCATGCATGGCAACCACACAGGGATACGTTCGGTTAGGGTCGTACTCCGGCGGCAATTGCACCACATAAGAAACGGGCGGAACCACGCTGGGATCCTCGGCTTGCACCGCATGAAACCCGTCTTGATCCAAACCGATGTGGAACATTCCATCGACGGATGGGTCCGCGACGATCGACGGGTCCGGTCCAATGGCATCCGCCAAAGGTGGCTTCATCAGTGGCAACATTTTCGCGATGTAGTCGGCTCGAGCGCCTTCCAAGGAAGACAACCGCTCGAGAATCTCCTGCCGCTTGCCGGGATCCTCTTCCATCAAATATTCGCGAACCAACGACCGCACATCAATCAACGACAAAACGATCTTCAGGTTCGTTTCACCAGAACCATTGCCCAGCAACCAACCGGCCACCGCGAGCGACACACGGGTTTCCGGATCCATGGCCGCGTTGCCGCCCATGCGAACAAAGTCACTCAAACGCGGCAGTGTTGCGGGCGTCAGCTCCGCTTTGATCTCCGCAACCACACCACCCAACGAATCCTGCACTGGCTCCTGCAACTCTCCCACCAAATCGCCCAAGCGTTTGTGAACCGTGTCGATCTGCGTTTGGGTTTCATCCATTGATTCGATCAAGTCAGCAACCTTGACCTGTGTCACCCGACTGACCACTCGAGTCGGAAACTGATTCAAGATCGCTCGCGCCAACTTGGGTTGGCCCGACTCACGCCTCAGCTCAGCCTGCTCGAGCAACTGCCTCGCTTCGTTCTCAACATACTGACCCACGATCGGTTTCAGATCCGAGCTTTCAGGGAACTCATCCAAGATCCGAACCAGCTCACGACGTGCGTCGGCATACCGCTCCGACTCCGCAAAGAACCGGACGACGTTCAGCCGAGCGTCGACGTCCTTTGGATCCGTGTTCCGCCGGAAGATGTTCCGAAGCTGATCGCTGCTGATACTGGACGTTGCAATCCGCATGTCCAAGTTGATCGAATCGTCCGTTTTGAGTGCTTCGACCCGGGCGTACTTGGCCGTCAATTCAGTGATGCCCTGCAGAATCGCAAACGGTGATCCGGATGGGCCACGAACGGTCATTCGCCGACGCCCAAATTCATTGAATGGAGTTACACCGAGCGTCTGGCCAATCGAGGCAACCTGTTCTCCGCCGTCAGGAACCGGCTGAAAGAACTCAATCCGTTCGTGCAAATCGGGAACATCGCGAGGCTCGGCGGCGACCATGCCTCGCCGGTGAACATAGGTTCGGCGCAACCCATCGTCGACAACCCAAATGGGACGGTTTTGAATGCCGCCTTCGCCGGCCGCCGAAAAGGCGTTCTGGTTCATGCCGGCGATTTCCAAGTAGACGCCCCGCAGCACCATGCCGTTCCGCAACGAAATCAACTGCTCTGCGTTCAGCA
>NZ_JBICHO010000557.1:0-4226 GCF_043100905.1 Rhodopirellula sp. JB055
ACCAAGAGTGGCGTTGGCCGCATTGGATCGTCCTTGCTCCAGCGGATCTGAAAGAACTGACGACGTTCCTTAGGCGCCGTTGGGAAATAACTTCGGGATTTCACGTTGGTAGGACATAGTTGAATTTACCGAGGGTTTCATCACGCTCTGTCGGTTCGTTTTGACGAAATTCGGCTGCCGCTTTAATGCCGGATTGATAGGTTTTGCGAGCTAATTCGCAAATGACTCTGAGTCCGGTTTGCGTACTGACTTTGGAGAAAATCAACTGCATCCAGGAAAGTGACTCGACCAAGCGACCGCTGATGGCTTGTGTCAGATGACAGAACAGGCGGTGATCAATCGGATTGTATTTGCTGCAGTACGGCGGGAGGTGAGCGACTCGGATCGGAATGCCCAGCAACTGGGCCACTCGATGAAGTCGTTCTCGATACAGTGGAACTCGGTATCCGTTGCTGCCACCACAATCAGCCAGTACTAAAATGCCCTCGACCCCAGAGTAGCGTGACTGTCCCATTCGATACCAGTAACGACGAACTGCGTCCGCCGCCAACTCGCCCGTATCTGCTCCAGTAGCCAAGTAGACGAACGCCTCGTTGGCGACCGTATCATAGACACCGTAGGGGATTGCCTTGGCGTCACTGCTGTAGGAACCAAAGTCATGGTCAAAAGCGTGGAGTGACCCATCTGTCCAAGCTCGACCGGAGCGAGCGAAGCTGCCAATCAGCTCTTTTTTCTTTGTGTCAACGCTCAACACTGGCCAACCGCGTTGTTCATACTTGCGGCGAAGGTCAGCCAAACGTTCGAATTGTTCATTGCGATGCTCGCTGCTTCCGAGGGGAACGTCTTTGCTGATCTTTCGCCGACCGAGTTGCAGTGTGTTTCGCAAAATACCTGCGATCACGCCGGGAGAAAGTTGGAAGCCCAGCGGCTGGATTGCCGAAGCGATTACCCTCAATCCAATGTTTGTCCAGACCTCACCGTCGCGGACCGGCGATCCAGCCGTTTGCGTCTTGACTTCAGCTTGGATCGCCTGGACGACGCCCGGCTGGCTTTTGCTAGCATTCTTGCGTCCGCCCCTTTTTTTCGAACTCGTCCGGCGGCCTCATCGGCAGGCAGGTTTTCGAGATCGCGTTTGCCTTGAGTGATCGTGTCGGGATGGCAACCAAACAGATCGGCGATGTAGGCCACCCCGCCATGGCCCAGTTTGTAAGCTTCGATGGCAGCGTAACGTCGTCTGTCCTTTTCACTAAAAGACTCGTACAGCTGGCGCATCTGGTTTTCAATGTCTTGTCCGTAAACGTCCTTCATCGTTGGCCTCCGTGGAATCGAGATGCCTCGATTCTACAAGATTGCCGAAGTTATTTCCGAACAAGTCCTTACCGCCGAACAGTTAAACGCATTGCACGCCTCCGGCGATCAGCGGATGCCCCTGGGGGACCCGCAAACGAAGCACGTTTATCTAGGGATCCGGTATGGTGGGTGACATCAAACAGTTCCCAACCCAAGTTGGAAGCAGATGACGCTCTGGGAAAACAATGGAAGTTCACTGAATCTTCTGACTTCCTCCATTGAATGGCGAGCTTTTCGATGAACGCATTCGATCCGCACGAAGAAACCGAATCGCCACCAGTTATGGTGATGGTGTTGGACCATAACGCGTGCTACCTCGGCACCGCGGTTCACTACGACAGTGCCCTGACCATCTGGGCGGTGATGTCCGAGGATCCTGCGAATTGGAACGAGGTCGCTCAGTACTGGGCGCGGTATCGATGCCCGACGGTCTGCGAATTTGTCGATGGACTTCCGATCCAAACTTGTGATCGCAAGGAGGCGTTCGCCGCGATTCAAGGACACGACAATTGGCTTGCCATCGATTTGGTTCAAAAGCGAATCCTTGCCGGCGACAACGTGCAAAAGCTCGGACGCAAAGCCACCCTGGCACTGGAAACCGACTTGGACGGTCAAGAGTGTTGCCCGCTTCCGTTTTCCATTCCGCCGTGGTGGGAGCTGCATGAGTCGGCGACTCCCGATCAGGTTGGCATGACACGCGAAAGCGAGATTGCTGTTCCGCGAACCGATCGGGACTTCTTGTTCGGTGCGCCGATGATCGTGGCACTTGCCGAGCAAATTCTGAAAGCTGTTTCCGAAGGTAGATTGCCCACGGAGAACAAGGAAGACCGCGAAACGAGAAACGCGTGGCACGCCTTGACCGTGGAAGTGCATGTGAATTGGTTGATGACACCACGGGAAGAACTCTCGGGGCGGTGCCCGCGCTCTCTGATGCACGGCGCACACGATTGGAGCGATGCGGTGATCTGGGGACAACGCCAACGGTTCGAGAGCGGCATGCCTATGATCGCCGCTCCTGATGACGTGATCGGATACGATGACGCGCCGATGGGTAGCGAAGAAATGATCATGTACTTTGACCTGTGTCGTGAACTGATCGCCGCCGCTTGGGACTGGTGTGCAGCGGAATTGGATTTGTCTGGCGGCGAACCGGCCAAGACGGAGCAGCGGGAGCAACTCGTCGACTTCTTGGCAAGTGTTCGTGAGACTTGGTTGAAGGAACCTTTTGAAGAAGCCTCACCGCCTCGCTTCATTATCGAATGCAGTCGTCGGCGTGTGCCCCGCGGGAGCGAAGTTCCCATCGAGGGGATGGAGGACAAGGAGGGCGAGCAGCATCTGCCGGATTGTGACTGCCCCATCTGCGACATGATGGGGTCGGGACTGTTTGGCGTTGGATTCACATCGCTCGCGGGGGACAGTCTCGAACTGGATGGCGAGTTCGCCTTCTCGACGCACGAATTCATCGAAGACTGGCAGCGAGAGCAGGATGAATTTCGAGAATTCAACGAAAAGATGAATCGCGAGTGGGCGGAGAAAGAGGCGAGAATCGCGGCGGGTGAAAGCGAGAAGGATGTGTTCGCTTCGGCTTGGTCCAGCCCCATGAGCGAAGAAAGGCTGCCCGGTGATGCGACGGGCTTTTTGAAGTTGTCGTTCTACCTCGCTGAAATCATCGGTGATCTGGAGCAAGCCAATGCCGCCAAAGAGACCATCCAGCAATTGAATCGTTCGTTTCGCGAATACCGCGAAAGTGATGGTGACGAACAACCAACCGCGAAAGCAGCGATGCGTGAGATGTTGGAGAACGTGTCCGCGACGCACCCCGAACTGTTGCCGAAAGTCGCCGACTTCCAGTCGCAAATCGATGAACAAGAACGAGCAAGAGCCTCCAACGCAGACTGCGACGGCAGGATTGACGACTACCCGTTTTAGGGTGGCACAAAATGCATGTCGGCGGATTTCAGCCCCATCGCCTGATGGTGGATCTCGGCTAAACTGATTGCTGCTTTCCCAGATCGTTCAGGATGGATATTCAATGGTCACTTCTTCAACAGACATCGATACCGCTCAACTTGTCGAATCTTTGGGCCAATTTCGACGATGGGTTTTACCTGCGGGCGTGATGCGAGAGCTGATCAGCCGAGGCTCGGAGGTCATGCCCGCTTTGCTGTCGCGTTTGAATCTAGCGACCGACTCGGACCGTAAGGGCCTTGGGGCATGCCCTTCGGGAGTTTTTCTTTGCTACCACTTGCTCGGCATCGACCCGCAGTCGGGTTTGCGAGATTGGTTTGACCAATTTCTGCGGTGCGAAGAAGGCACCATTGAAAGTTGTAGCGGCGAAATCACTCAACGTTTCAATCGTGCCATCGTGACCGCGATGGCGGATCCCAACGACATCTCAACGCATTGCCAATGGCTGGATTCGCTGGTCCAGGATGAACAAGTCAGCGATTACATCAAGCTTCAATTGGTCGAAGCGTTGTTCAACCTGGTGTCCGAGAAGACATTGGATGACGCGGTTGCTGTTCAGTGGGTGCTCACGTGGATTCAGCAACGGCAACATCTGAAACACGACTTGTTTTCATCGATGGTGATGGCCTCGATGATTGACATTGGTGGCCTGGAATTCAAAGAGCTAGCAGTAGCCTGTTTGGAACGAGACCAGCTCGACGATGATTATGTTCAAGCAAATGATTTCGATTCCATGTCGGAGGAACGCCAACTGAACTTTTTGCGTGAACGTGCTGAGGGCGATCGTGAAACGCTTGCCGATCCAATCAGCTACCTTTCCAGTTGGCACGCATTCGCCTGGACGACCGATGATCTCGATCCTATCCGAGCACGTTGCCAAGCGTTGCCCAAGCATTCGTTCTTTCGCC
>NZ_JBICHO010000558.1:0-3844 GCF_043100905.1 Rhodopirellula sp. JB055
AGGTAGCGATCGAAGATGGTCTGCATACCGAGATACCGAAACTGGGCATCACGCTCGGGCTGGAGCGCCGTCGCGATTCGATGGAGGTCGAAACCTCGCAAGTCACCCGACAATCGGTTCGCTCGCACACCTTCAATCACATAGTGTTCAAAGTGGTCGCGGTAGGCCGCCGAAACCCCATCCTCGAACTGAGTTTTGCCGAGCGACTGACGATAGACAATCGAACGCTGCAGCTGTGCCGCGAGTGCATCGTAAGCGGGATCACGCTCGATGCGACTGCGAGTGGCCAGCACCAATGCTCGAGTCACGTCATCCGGCGTCATCCCATCAAACGCACCGCGAACAACCTCGGCGACAATTTCATCCGTGTCGACTTCGGGAAGTTTGGATTCCGGGCACTTGTTGAGAAAACGCTTGATCCGGCTTTCATCGAACGGAACCAGCAACCCAGGCTCCAACTCCACCCGAATTCGAGGCTCGGCGTGGTGAGAGACATGATTGGAATCGTTCAGTGAATCGAGTCCGGTATCCGTGCCACGAATGGCTCGAATGCGAGCGTGTTCGGTCCGGTACAGGATGTAGCGTCGGGCAACGCGAAAGTGTTCGCGTTTCATCAATCCGATTTCGACAATGTCCTGAATTTGCTCCACCGTGACGGCCGACATCCGTTCTGGGTTCCGAATCGCCTCTTCTACTTTCGCGACAATGTGGGTGAGATCTTCGATCACATCCGAGGACAGAGGCTGTCCATCAGCGAGGTTGAGCTCCGCCCGAAACGCCTTTTCCATGGCCGTTTGAACTCGCCGCGAATCAAACTCGACTTCACGTCCGTCGCGTTTGCGGACCGTTCCGGCGTGTGTGTTTTCCGCTGAAGATTCCATGCGGTGACTCCCTGTTGACGGAATGGTTGCGCAGCCGCACCCAACCCGTTACCCGTTGAGCGTCCGGTTCTGATTCTCGGAGTGCGCAAACACATCCGGCGAGTGAATCAGCACCTGACACGTTGACAAATCCAGACAACTCGCAGTGGACGCTTGTTGTCGCAACGATCGCCCCAATCCAAGAGGGCACCCAAATCGTCTATTTCGTGGTAGGTCTTCTGACTCACTGCCAATCAAGGTTCATTGCCTTCTCGCTCGCACAATCACGAACAATGGCACTTCCAAAGAAGAAACGATGACTTGCAACCGAAGGTTGCGGCAGTTCACAGCGGCTGGACCATCCCGGAATTTCACCGGAGTTCCCTGTTCATGAATCGTGCAGCAGCACGACTCATCACCACGAACGCCCAAACGATATCGGTTGAAATCGGTTCGTCAAGCGGAATCACGTTCGTCGGATCGTCGGATGCTGCCAGCCAGCACCATTCAACTCACAAATCCCGAAGGGTCGGTGTCCCCACAGACGTGGCCGTCCGGCCCCGGGCCGATGAACCTGACACCATCCCTCATCTCACCACGACCACTTCGATCTCCATTGCCGGTAACGATCCGACGCCCATTTCGTAAAACTTGGCTCGTTTGGACTTCCGGGCTGGTATTCAATGTTTTGAGCTTGCCGAGTGCGAGACCACCACTGAATCGCTGCGCTGACCGCTTGCAATTCCTCTACGCATGAAACGGAAGCACTGCGATGCTCGTGGATCACGCTCTCGTAGAGCAGACACAACTCATTGACGCGGAGGCTCAAGCAGTCTTCCTTTCGCAGGCGTTTCGTAACCGAACCAGCATCGCTGGAATCGTACCGTTCGATTTGTTGGCAAATCGATTCCACCGTGATCGGTTGCTGCAAGAGTCGGCGTCCGAAGTTGTTTCGACGTTGATGTTCGAAATTGCTGGTGGTCACGATCTCGCCCATTCCTTGCGCGTCCAATGCGATTGCCGCACACCCTGTCGCGATCGCCTCCCAGACGCACCGTCCTTTGGCAAACACCAGATCAGCCTTTTGAAGATGCTTTTCAGGACATTCCGACGCCCCACCCAATCTTGCGCCAAGAAGCTCGAGCTGCATCCCATGCTTTTCGACCGCCTTTCGCACGATCGCTGCCTGCTCACGTTCCACGTAGTTGCTGAACACCAACGCCCGGCCCGGTCGAACTGGTAACGGAGACCGGATCGGGAACCAATCGAGTGCGACTGCGTTTTGCAGAATTTGCACACGCTCCTCATTGATCCCTCCCGACAAGACCATCCGGTCGCGACAGGCTTCATCAACTGCCAAATAACGCAGGATCCTTGGGAAATCCGGGGGAGTATCGTGCCAAGCAGATGCATCGTGACAAACAAAAATCCCCGGTGTGCCAGGGAAATGCAGCAAGGCCGCCAAAGTCTCCATGGCATGGTGCCCGTGAATGACGTCTGGTTGGACACGTATTTTCGATAGGTCATCGGTGACGCAGACCGAAGCCGAGCGAAGTTGTTCGGCCATCGGCCCCAGATGAGGGCTGTAGACGAACGGAGTATGCCCTTGTCGCATCAGTTCGACTGCGACGTCGCGGACATAGGTTTCGGTGCCTGATTGCCCATGCAACCGAAGATTGGAAATCAAGACTTTCATGCGCTAAGCGGAAACAGCAGCTGGTGTGAATTCACAAGGTCACCGTGGCGGCACAAGCGATCATTCCGCCTGCTTGTTCATCAACGGTGCACCAACGTGGGCAAAGATGGGAGCAAGGTGTTCCTGGAAACGAATGGCATCGCGATAGGTTCCCTTTTGGACTTCCGAGAGGCCATGCAACTCGTATTTCGTCATCCCATTTTGGTGCGCATGGATCGGCTGATCGCGATCAACCAAATACAGTTTTTCAACCCGATGTGATTCCCAACCGAATTGCTCAATCGCCTCCTCCACGAATGGGCGAACCTCGTCGTACTGCCGTACGATCGCCATCTTCCGATCAAACTGTTCTTCGTTGAGCCGGATGCATTCGATGGGCAAGCGGTCGGTCCCATCACCCCTTGAGAGATTGAATTCCCACTGCTTGATCTCGCGTCCCAAAGCCTGTTCAGCACGATCGATTGCGGCAAGACGGATTCCCCGCCACAGGTCGTGCGCCATGACATCGCCTTCTTCCGCATCGCCGACAACCAGTTCGATTTCATTTTCGATCAAGGATGTTGCCAGTCGATGAGTCAATCCTTCAAAGTAGTCAACGTCGACGTCCAACGTCCGCTGGTAAAGCGATCGGTCACTCAATTCCCCAAAAATGCCACCACAGGTGGATCCGGTTTGATTCACGATCTCGCGTGTACGATACAGGCGTGATGAACCTTTCCGTCCAGACCCGTCCGTCAACACATGAACAATGGGTTGATTCGCAAAGACCCAACCAAGCACCCAAAGCTCATGCGCAGGATGGGCAACAATCAGCGTGCTGCGCATCGCCCGCTACCTCGATTTCAAATGGTCGAACAATAAAAATGCTCCCATGGCACACCCACGTGCAGCAAACTGGGGCTCACGAACGACACTAGCAAATCGCACCGATCCCTACCAGCGAAGCTGCAAACGTCTGCGGTCCGCGATCACCGGATGGGCAGGTGCGTGCCTGGCTAACCAGGCTGTTGATTGAGTCGTCATTCATGCTTGAACGCTTGCAGGATGAGCACGCTTGCCCGTCGAAGTTGGGGATGTCGGCCAAGCGTGGCCAACCTACCAACCAAATCAACCAGCCGCTGTGAGTCGGATCACGTGGGCGGCCTTGCTGACGCGGCGGGTTGTGACCTTGCTGCATCCACCTCTTCCCGAGCCTCGGCTAAATGAAACGCTGGGGTGAAGCAACAAGGGTTGAAACCGGAGGCGAAGCAGATCGGCTGGAGTCATTCGGCATTGGGACTGTTCTGGC
>NZ_JBICHO010000559.1:0-12054 GCF_043100905.1 Rhodopirellula sp. JB055
TGGATCGCGGAACCGTTCGCAGCAAGCGAATTTTGCTGGCCAGTCGGCATCCCAACTGCATTGGATCTTGGGTGGTGTTCCTGAACCGCTTTCGAAGGGATGAAACAATGCAGTCCGCAACTTTCACTGAATCGAATTTGACACGCATGGACAATTCGTCCAGCATGAAATCAAACGTCCGAAGCTCTCTGAAAAGTCGGTCGTATTTGCCGCGGTCTCTGAAAAAGGTGACTCGGCCGGCCGTGAGTGATGAGGACGAGAAGAAGTACGTGGTCGGAGTGATTTGCGTGATGTTGATGCTGCTTTTGGTGCCCGCTCTCGCATTGATGACCTACTTGATCGTCTCTCCTACTGCATTCACCGATGCATCGATCATAGGATTGCCGATTTCCTGACCAATTCCAATTTGCCGCGAACGCGAGACGTCAGCCAACAACTTTATGAACCATATTGAAACGCGACTTCCTCTGCCGATTCAGCCCATTGACCGATGGCTTCGTCCCTTCGCCCGATTCCTTCACATTGAGGCAACCAGCGGTGTTGTCTTGGTTCTATGCACGGCGATTGCTCTTGCAGCGGCGAACTCACCGTGGGCGAACGAGTACCTGGCTTTGTGGCAGACGGACCTGACGCTCGCCATTGGGGGCGTCGTGTTCAATCACTCGCTTCATCATGTGATCAATGACGGATTGATGGCGATCTTCTTCTTCGTCATTGGATTGGAGGTGAAGCGGGAACTCGCGCACGGATCTCTTTCCGATATCCGACAAGCCACCTTGCCGATTGCTGCCGCCATCGGCGGGATGATTGTCCCTGCCAGTTTGTATCTATCCATGCAGTACGGGCAGCCAGGAATGCAGGGATGGGGAATTCCGATGGCGACAGACATCGCGTTCGTCGTCGGGTGCCTGGCCATTCTCGGATCCAGGGTCCCTCACAGCCTCCGTATCCTATTGCTTTCGTTAGCCATCGTCGATGACATCGGTGCCATCCTGGTGATTGCAATCGGATACACCGAGTCACTCGACGGACGGTACCTGATGTTGGCTGCCTGCGCGATTGGGTTGGTGCATTTTCTCGCAAGAGTCGGTGTAAGACGTTTTCCACCATATGTCGTTGTTGGAATTTTGGCATGGATTGCACTGCATGAATCAGGAGTTCACGCAACGCTGATTGGTGTGATCTTAGGTCTGATGACGCCCGCCACTCCAACACTCGTCCCCGAACGTTTTCGCGAATACTTGCATGAAAAGGAAAACGAGTTCCAGCAACAACGTTGGAACAAACGTTCTCATCGTGTGGAAGTGGTCCGAGAGGTTCAGCAATTGACCCGAGAAACGGTGTCGCCGCTGGAGTACTTGGAAATGACGCTGCACCCCTGGACGGCGTACGTCATCATGCCTGTGTTTGCACTGGCCAACGCCGGTGTGTTGATTGAACCATCCAACATCACCGATTCGGTTGCTCTTGCCGTGGTGCTTGGATTGCTTGTGGGCAAACCGCTCGGGATTGTGCTGTTCAGTTGGCTGGTGATCCGCGGTGGAATGGCCAAGTTGCCCAGTGGATTGAATTGGCCTGTCTTCATCTCCGGCAGTTTTCTAGCTGGGATTGGTTTCACCATGGCTCTGTTCATCGACGGATTGGCATTTGGTGCCGATGGGCTCGACACAGCCAAAACGGGGGTTCTGATCGGGTCCGCCGCGAGCGCAATCGTGGGGATCGGATTGCTGCTTTGGACACTGCCAAAACCGAATCCCGAGTCGGTCACTGCCGCGGATTGACGGAGTAGCCTGACGTCGTCGTAGGCGGTCGAAACGGTTGAGCTTAAGTCGCCAGGGATCGCAACATGATCGCGATGATGAGGCTCAGAAGCACAACGGTTTGGCCCAAAAGGGCAATGCTAGTTTCCCGGTGCCGAACTTGGTCTTCCAGTTCTTGCGCCAGACTGGGATCAAGGTGGGGATTTTTCATCAACATGGTACAAGTTCCCATCAGAAGAGAAGTCGTTGCGTCATCCTTGGTTTGATGAACCTAATTGCAAGCAAAGTGCCACCACCCTCCTCACTGAGTGCAGAACGCTGAAAACAGCACAAAAGCCGGGCTCAATCGGGTTCCAAGCCGATTGTGTCTGATAGCAACAATCGTCAACGACAGGTTCCTCGTGTCAATTTTTGATGACACTTCGATGAACCTGTGCAGAACCTTGAACCTCAGAATCCACGCAACACCTCTCATAGGTGACTCTGCTTGACACAGATCTGCCGGTGAGTTGGAATCACTGAAAACCTGCGCGAGTTCCGCATGTTTGAATGGGAGAGCTTGTCAGGTTCAATCGCGCGATGATTCGCGGACGTTGGCAGTTCGGTTGGGGCACATCCGAATCGGAAGTCGTCAAGACGAATGGGTTTCGACCGCTTGATGCTTCGCCGGCACTGAGCGATTGGGTTCCCGATGGAATGTGAACGCCCATGCCTGCGATTGCTACTGTTTTGTCTTTCCCACCGCATTGGATGAAGTGCATGTTCAAACGCCTTTCCGGGATAGCATTCCTCTTCTTGCTCTTTTGCTCCGCGAATGTAGCAGGGCAAACCGGGCTGAAGGCAACGCGGTCGCCCGTGGACGATGAGCATGCGGGCGAGACGGATCAGGCCGCGCCGAAGCAGGAAACGGTGGATTCTGCTTCGACCGTGACATTGGTGGAGGCTCGAACAAGAGCCAAAATCCTGCATGAGACGTTGCATGGGGCATTGCAAGTCATGCACCGGGACTTCTTTCGGGAAGATGACGGGCTGGACATTCCTTCTCGTTCGCTGGAAGACGTGTTCGCTGAACTCAAACGGGCCTACGGAATCGAAATCCGGTGGATTTCCATTGATTCGAAAGCGATGAACATCGACAACGAGCCCGAATCCGACTTCGAAAAGGAAGCCGCACGCGTCATCCGTTCCGGAAAGAACAGTCATGAACAAACCAATGATGAAATGTACCGTTTTGTCGGCAAGATTCGACTCTCGGCCACCTGTCTCGGTTGCCATGCTTCGCGAAGGTCGAGTAACGAAGACCGAGCCGCTGGACTGGTGATTTCCATTCCACGCAGCCGAGACATCAAAGCTTCGGCAAATCACTGAAGACCGCTCAGATCACGCAATCAACGATCGAAGAATAAGTAGCGGGTTTCGTAATGGACGAGGCGACAAGTCCCGTGTTGGAGGATTCGTCGCCTCATCCACTACGTCTGTCATTGACCCTACGTTGCGAACCTGACGAGAGGGCAAGGAAGTTGCGTCTTTCGATGCCAACGGCCGAGTTCAGTCTCAGAAGTGTCGGTGAATGAATTGATGGTTCCCGATCATGAGCTCCATTGCACCGGCTGGCGTGCGTGAGCGACGGGTGGATGGCGGTGAACTGAGGCAAACGGTCATTCTAAGATGAACACACGATCGCCTTTGCATTCTCCAGGAGACAGGCTCCTGGATTGCTTTTGACGTGTTTGTACCGTGCGTTCCAAACAAAGGAAATGACAATGACTGATTTCGAGCTACATACCATTGAATCCGCTCTCGAAACCAGCAAGCCACAATTGGAACACAGCCAACAGGTATACGGCTTTGTTCCCAATTTGCACGCAGAGATGGCGGAGTCGCCCGCTTTGCTGGAGGCCTATCGAACAATCGGCAACATCTTCGATACGAAGACGCAGTTGAACGCCACTGAACGTCAAATCATCGCGATGACCAACAATCGACTGAACGGTTGCGAGTATTGCATGGCCGCCCACACTTCGATCATGCAATCGCTGAAGGTACCGGCCGACGTGATCGAGTCGCTGCGAAATGGGACGCCCATTGCTGATCCAAAACTGGAGGCTCTGCGTGTCTTTGCCGAAAAAGTCAACCTTCAACGGGGTTGGTTGGAAGACGGCGACATCGAAGCATTGTTGTCAGCCGGCTACGGTCAAGAGACGGTGTTGGAGGTGATTGTTGGAACGGCCTTCAAAGTGCTTTCGAACTACACGAACCACGTCGCCGAAACGCCTCTGGACGATGCCTTCGCGAAAAACGAATGGCATGCCAACGCTGCGACCTCCTAAAATGGTTTGAGCAATATCGTCCAAACGAAAATTGCGAGCGTTGCAACGAAGCGTCACGCAAAATACTCGTTACCAACCAATTCAACCAAAGATGGAAAAATGAATTTCGAAGTGAACGACAAAGTCGTGCTGGTCACCGGAGCCAACCGCGGCATTGGCAAAGTGATTTTGGAAGAAGCCTTGAAACGTGGTGCATCCAAAGTCTACGCCGCAGTCCGCAACACCGACTCGGCCGAGGCTCTGGTGGAGGAGCATGGCGACCGGGTGATCCCAATCAGAGTCGACTTGGAGGATCCGGCGTCCATCACCTCCGCCGCGAATGTTGCAACGGACGTGGACCTCGTCGTGAACAACGCGGGCGTCCTGAAAGTCAAGAACTCGCTGGACGACGACGCGATCGAAGCGTTGCAATTCGAAATGAACGTGAATGTCTACGGTCTGATTCGAATGGTCCAAGCGTTTGCTCCCGCGTTGAAGGCGAACGGCGGAGGCGCGATCGCTCAACTGAACAGCGTGGCGTCGGTCAAGACGTTCGGAGACCTCACCACCTACTGCGCATCCAAATCAGCGAGTTATTCAGTGACACAAGGCTTGCGTGAAACGTTGCGTGATCAAGGCACGCAGGTGGTCAGTGTCCATCCAGGTCCAATCGCGACCGAAATGGGACAAAACGCGGGCTTCGAAGACATCGCCGCTTCGCCAGAATTGGTCGCTACCGCAATCTTTGACGCACTCGCGGAAGGGCGTTTTCATGCTTGGCCCGATCCGATGGCACAGCAAATCGGAGCAGCCTACCGAAGCTTTGCGGAGAACGTGGTGGAAGCAGATATGCAAGAGGGCGTCGCTTGAACCGGGGCGAACGGGGTTTGTGATGTTCTTTCGGACGCAGGCGTCGTTGCGTCAGATGGTCAGATCGGTTGCGAGAATCGTCTGGCGTAGACGACGGTTCACGGGCACAACCAATGCCACGGTGAGGTAGCCTTCTGTTCGGCATGCCCCTCGATCTTAGGCAGCATGGGCGTTCCTACCCGTGGACTAAGCCCCTCGGCAGGAATGATCGGGTAAAACCTCACGTAGGCGAGTCTCTCTGAGACTCGCAAATGACAGCGTCTCGGAGAGACGCCGCGACGCGATCAAGCCCAATGACTCCCGCTCACGTGCTTAGTTCGTTCCCAAAGCGTTCAAGATGCTTGGCAATGGGGTGATCAGAATCGGGCAACTCTCGTCATGATTCGAGTGACAAGCGAAGAACCCTTCGGGAAACTTCGGGCCAAACGAATCAGTGACCACCTCGATGCCGTCGGTGTCTTGAGCGTTTTCAATCGAGAAACGATACGTGCTGCTGCCGCCAATCATCGGAAGAACGTGGAAGGTGTTGGATCCTTGATCCGAGACGGTCAGGTACCGAATTTGATTGTCGTCGTAGCTCAATGCCACACCCTCCAAATCACCTTGAATTCCATTGTCGCCGACCTGCAGAATCAACGTGCCCTTGGGCTGTCCTGTGGGTTCCGCATCAAATCGCCAGACGCCCTCGGTTTCGGTTGCGACGTAAACCGAACCAAGTTGGTCATCAGCGACGGCACCTTCTGACATTCCGACATCCAAGTGACGAACCTTTTTGCCAGTGTAAAACCCGTTCACCGTTTCGCTCAGTTCGATCTGCTCACAACCGTCTTCTTTGGACGTCGTGAAAAAGTACAGGCGATCATCCACCGCTGAACGGTAGAGGCAACCACCGTAGTTGGGCCCCGTCGCAATCCCACCTTGGTCGATCGCCACCAACTCTCGAGTTTCATGGTCGACGCGGAAGAGACGAAGTTTATAGCCGTCTTCGCGTTGATTGACGGCAACCAAGTCAATTTGCTCACCTTGGAAGGGGACGTCGTAACGCAAATCGACGTTTCCTGGCTTAGAAACTTCGATCGACTGAGTCAGCTTGCCTTCTAAGTCGTAGACAAACAAACGGTTGGCCGATTTGTCCGAGGCGATGATCACGCTGCGTTCAGGCGCTTGCTTGTCTCTCCAAACACACAAGTCGTCCTGATCCTTCGCTTCTGGGTTGGTCAACCGAAGACTCGAAGAGACGACCGGGACTTGATCCGCGTTACGTTTGACTGGTTCCGCTGCTGCAACATCGGCTTCAGGACGCACTCGTTCCGGTGTATCAGGAATATCTTCGACCAACTGGTTGGGCTTGCCTTCGCGTTTCATCAACGTGAATCCATCATAAGGACGACCAATGGCGGTGCGAGCAACGTAGCGAAGCTCATCGCCATCCACCGTGATGATTTGATAGAGCTGCGTGTCTTCTGCGACTCGCTGCATATAGGGTTCACGTCCAAGTTCGTACATTTTCGGACCACTGACAGAGACGACATACACCGTGCCTGCGAGTTCGCTTTGCGCTCGGATGCCAGATGGCACGTTCTTCTCGCTACCATGAGCCATCATCCCCGTTCGCGCGTAAGTGTGATCGTGGCCATTGAGAACCAAATCGACCTTGTACTTATCGAAAATGGGTTGCCAGAGATCTCGAAGCTCGCTGTTGTCCCGTCCGCGCTTCGAAGAATAGATTGGATGATGGAAGGAAATCACGGTCCAGTTCTGCGGGTTGTCTTGCAACACATTCTCCAACCAGACCGCCTGACTCTCCATATCATTGTTGGAATCCAAGCCGATGATTCGCACGCCTTGGTAATCCATCCAGTAGACCGATTCGCGAGAGGATTCCGGTCCGTTGTTTGGAAACTCAAACACTTTGTCCCAGTGGTTGGTCAGACGACGAGTCACCTCGCCGGTTTTTTCGTTGGCAATTTTGGACTGTTCGTGGTTGCCAGGAACAGCAACACACGGGGTACTGCGGGGGATGAACCCTTGGGCGTAGAACCATTCGCCCCATTCAGCGTCACTGTCAGCTCGGTTGACCAAATCACCGGCATGCAAAAGGAATGCGGCACGCGGTGCATCCGAGTAAGCCTGACGCACCAGACGTGACCAATGCGACTTCAGATCGTTTTGTGCATCGCCAACATAAACAAAACTGAACGGATCGGCTTGCTCACTGGCGGTGATGAAATGAGCCCATTCGCTCCAGTTGACACCGTCGCCGACCCGGTACACATACTTCGTGTTGGGGAACAAACCGCTCAGCGTGGTGCTGTGATACTTAGCGATCCCCAGATCCGATTCTAGCGTTTGGGATTTCGCGGTCACTTCTTTTGTCTTGTTGACAAACAGAGGACCGTCCTCGGCCTTGGCATATTCCACGAGTGCCGATTCAACCGATGTGTCGGTTCGCCAAGTAACCGACTGAGTCGTCGTGGGATCATCTGCCCACGTCAGAACAATCCGGTCAGGAACGGCTGTGGGAGCGTAGGTGATTCCAGCAGGGACTTTGACCGGAGTCTCATGAGTGTGATCCTCATCATCGTGTGCCCAGGCTTCAGGACCGACCAGGGTGCAAGCAGCGTTCAAGGTGAGAGCGAGGAACGCGATCCCGCATTTCTTCCGATAGGTCATTCTCTTTCCTTCAAAAACGTCAGGGGGATTGGTAGGTTCGCTGATCGTGAGTTTGTGCGAAGCTTGCCAAAGTGGGGCGTAAAACATGCAAGTCAATTTCCAGCGACGGCGCCCAATTGTCCGGAAACTCGAATCTCATCGGAGCGTTGGGAAGAATCGGTTTCAGATCTGACGACGGGACGTTGTGGGATACGCAATGCCATCATTTGCGGCGGCAGCTCCAAATCCAACTGGCTTTCCCATTGTTCCAGGGGAATCTTCCACGCCAGATGTCGATAGGGTTCGTGCAGGTCGACGATCCAATCTGGATACTGCAAATCACGAGGCTGCTTCGTCAGATCGACCGCCGGATCGATGATCGGTTGCGGCTTTCGTCCATTGAGAGAAACCAAGGCGAGAGCGCGAAGTTCGACGTTCGGATGGCCGTTGTTTGCCAGATCATCAGCGATGAACAGACACAATTGGTGAATCATCCGCGGGTCTCGCCCAACCACCGCAAGTTGTCGTTGTGTCAGATAGGGACGCAAGTCGATGATTCCCGACCGGCCTGAGTCAGGGGCGGTGGCGTACACCCGAACGCCACTGACTTTCGCGCGAAGCAACATGTGCCACGAGAAATGGTGCGAGTATTCTGACCAACTTGGGTTGCCAGGAAGAACAAACACACGCAGTGGCACGAGCGTCTGCACACCGATCCACAGGAGGACACCTGACACGATCAAACGTTGTGGCAATGGGAATTTCGCCATGGAAGGCGTCGCGGTGACCTCGGGACGATTTCCCCAGCCCAGACGGTGGAGGATCTGCCGAGGCCAACCTGGATCGAAGTAGACCGTCGTCGCGGCGATCATCAACCATGGGAAGATACCGATGTTCCACAAGTTGTGATTGCATATATGGAACGCACAGGTCAAGAAGAACCCAAACAACCGCGTCTTGCGGAACAACAACAGCGGAACGATCGAAAGGTCAAACAGAAGACCGCCCCAACAAACAAGCTGGACGAGGTATTCCTGGTCCAACGGGAATCGGGAGATCCAAGGATGATCCGTCATGTACGAAAGCGTGGTTCGCATCGGTTGACCTCGCAACCAATCGGTATTGAGCTTCGCGATCCCACCGAAAAAGTAAGGGACTCCTATTTGGAAACGCAATAACCACAGGCACCATGCCGGCGACGTGTCGCTGCGTTGACTTGGGTTTCGCCACGCATCGACCGAAAACGCTCTTCCCGCTGGAAAGAACGGCATCATCAAGCTGAGAAGGGTGCAAAGGTAATAGTGGTTGAGGTAGTAGGCCTTGTCGATCAAGAACCAGTACACCATTCCCACAGCGAAAAGGGTTGAGACCAGGCGGTACCACAGTCCCATGGCGATGCAGATCGCGAGCCCTGCGAAAGCGATGTACAGAAGTGACATCCCGTCGACCGCCACCCCGCCGATCGCAACGCTGAGGTCGATCGGTTTCACCCAATCGAAACCGTAGTACGTGAAGTGATAGGCAGGCAGAGTGTAGTTGTTGTAAGGGATGCCGTTCCGGACTCCACTGATCGCCCACCAGCACATCACAACACCAAAAGCGATGCGAAAAACCACCAGGAAATCGATGGGGACGGTTTGCAACAGGCGGTTGCTGATTCGGTTGAACGCCGAACCTGTTTCTTGTCTCATGAGGGATCAGTTAATAATTCTGTGTAGTGCTTCGCGGGATGCGTCCAACGCTCGCACGTCAGACCACATCCAAGTCTGGAACCAAATGGATGTCGCCCGGAGAGTCCCCAAACCAGCGAAGACGAATGGATGGGGAAGGCAAGCGAACACAACTCATGGCCTACTCGTCGTCGTCATCGTCGTCTTCATCAGCTTCGAGTTGTTCTGCACGGGCGTCTTGCCGAGTCTTCTTCGGAAGATCAATCTCAAAGGTGTTTTCGGGGCCACTGGTGACCTCGACTTCCATGATCATTCGGTCCGCGTTCATGGCACAGTCGCAACCTGGCCCACTGCCCCTGCCAACTTTGACGATGTGAGGACCAACGACCGCACCATCGCCATTTCCATAGGTTGAAACCGTGAATTGACCTTGTGCGTTGATCACGCCCAGACCAATCTTTCCAACCACGGCATCATCACCGACTTGTTTGGGCTGAAAGTAGACAATGCCGCCACCAACGGTTTCACCGTTGCACTTCACCACACCGGTCACGGGAGCGACAGGAAATCCATCGTCGCCGCATCCGGAAATTAGAGTGGGCAAAAAACATAGAGCGATGAGGCACGTTCTGTGAGAAATCATCTTTGAATGGAGAGAGATGTTCATTGGTATCTATTGACAGTCGATATGAAAGATCAGACGAAGACGCGTGTTGTGCGATCGGGCGGATCGAAGAGAGGGTTTAGCATTGGAGCCAACACTCCACCCTCTCGGCCCAAAGCGGTCCGTCGCTCCGAAAGGGAGGACGAAATAGAATGCAGGAGCTTAAACGTGATGGGGATTGAGCGTCGTTGACGCTCATAAGGCGACGAGAAGCCCGTATAGAATCCTAAAACTCACCGACGATCTCGCCGTCGTTCATCCCCGCAAGTGCTTGGTAGGTTTCCATCGAAATGCTTTCGGTAATGAATCGAACCGACCCATCCGCGAAGTTGAACTGAGCGCCACCCTGGTGATAACTGAATGCACAGTCATCATCGATCGCGTTGTACATTTTTCCGACCGAGGCGAACGCGTTGATAGGAGACGAGGTGCGTGCGGTGAAGCGAACCGACTCATCCGTCCGTGGCATTCCGATCCATACAGGCCAATCTTCCAGCGACGTGGGGCTTTCGCCAACCGCAGCAGGCTTGCTGATTCCCGAGGCACGGACATAGGTCGATTCGCCGACTGCGATGGTGTTTGACAAGCCGTCGATCACATCCCGGAACAAACGCGGTTCCCCCTCGGCACGCTTCACGAACATGCCGTTGTCACCCAGGTGATTGCCCGCACAGCCTTTGTAGCTCGTCGTTGCTAAGCCCGTTGCTTGATTGGCATTGAACATCGTGTTGACGTTAAGTGCACCGACACCAAAGTCGCCCGATCCATAGATGCTCCATTTCAAAGGTGCATTCTTAGGCATCGCAGAAGATGGACAGAGATAGGTGCCAACTGGTGTTGTCGCCGCTTCCCAGCGTCGTTGAATTCGTTCCGTTGGCGATCCGCCCTCGATTTCACGAATGAGGCTTTCCATCGGGCGCCCCGTGATTCCATCTTCCATTTCCCAATATCCCGACGGGTCGACTTGCTCGTACAACGGACTTTGTTCGATGTAAGGGAGCAGGAAGCAAAGGAAACCATATCCATCGTCGTCTTTGGTTCCGCCATAACCGGAATCGTCGACGTAGGTGAGGCCGGCGGGAGGCAAGACCTTGAAAGTCGATTCATAGTTGTGCAAAGCCAACCCGATTTGTTTCAGGTTGTTTTGGCATTGCATGCGTCGGGCGGCTTCACGTGCTGACTGCACGGCTGGCAGTAGCAATCCGACCAGAACGCCAATGATGGCAATCACCACCAGCAATTCAACCAAAGTGAACGCCATTCTTGCAGGCTGTTTCATCGTCTCATTTCCATCATTGGAGGGTATGTTGGCCAGCATCCGCGAAGCCATGTTTCAAAACTGCGAAAGAGGATTCATTCCAAACCAAACGGTCTGATTTCGATTCGCGAGAGAAGAGGCTTGATCAAATTGACAATCACGTGCCCCTTTGAGATCGCACCGTGAACAAAGACCAACCTTCTCTTCTTTTGCGGCGGGAGTGTGGCAAACGAATGTGAAATTGCGGGTGAGTCTCAAGCGAACATTCGATGAAGAAGAGTCGCTTTTCGATCGATGGACCGACCTCGAAGCACGTCAGCCAATCGATGACGCGAACGCCCGCAAGATGGGGGAATTGCGAAGCTTGATTGCGTGTCGAGTTGAGGGGCGACGCGAACTTGTGAACTTGCGTGATCATGGAAACCCGATGCGTGAGTTTTTGAGTTGCGCTTTTGCGTGAAGCACTGGTTTTTTCATAACCCGACGCGTCAGCGTGGCGAAGTCAACATCGTTTTTCCCTTGCTGACGCTTCGGGTTGTGAAGGTGCTCTTTTGCGTGAGGCACTGGTTTTTTCATAACCCGACGCGTCAGCGTGGCGAAGTCGACATCGTTTTTCCCTCGCTAACGCTTCGGGTTTTGAAGTTGGGCTTTTGCGTGAGGCATTGGTTTTTCATAACCCGACGCGTATGCGAGGCGAAGTCAACATCGTTTTTCCCTCGCTGACGCTTCGGGTTGTGAGAAAAACGCAACTGCAAAGCTCACGCGTCGGGTTGCGATGTCGATGCAAGCTGCAGGTAGGGAGGGCCGCAGGTAACGAGGTACGGATGTGCCATGCACCCATCATGATTTATGGAATCGTGGTGCTCCGGGG
>NZ_JBICHO010000560.1:0-3758 GCF_043100905.1 Rhodopirellula sp. JB055
CGCCTTTTGAAGTTGCGCTTTAGAGTGAGGCATTGTTTTTTTATATCCCGACGCGTCAGCGAGGCGAAGTCAACATCGTTTTTCCCTCGCTGACGCTTCGGGTTATGAGGAAGCTGACGCTTCGGGATTTGAGAAAAGCGCAACTTCAAAAGGCGAGGGCGAAGCAGCCAACATTTTTTCAAATTGTTTAGACAAATGACTCGCCGGGGCGCATCCTGTTGGTTGATGAGCCATTCCATCCCCTTTTCGAAACGCGTTTCTCAGTGCCTTGACCACATGGTGGTTCACGGCGGAGACGCGGTCGCTGGCCTGATCGACCTGACGTCGACTCGGATGGTGCGGTTTGCCACGACGATCACACGAAATCAGCACGACGCGGAAGACGCGGTGCAAACGGTGCTGGTGAAAGTCGCTGAGCGACCGCGACTGGTCCGCGATGCCGACCAACCGTGGAATTACTTGCTTCGAATGGTCCGCAACGAATCGCTCCTGATCACCCGGCGCAAATCTCGCTGGAGTTTGGTCGACAACCTGACGGACCTGCTCACCGTCCGGCGAGTCGATGAACTGGAGCAAGAAGAAACCGTCCGAGAGGTCTGGCGAGCACTTCGCAAATTGCCCACCGAACAAAGTGAAGTGATTGTGCTGAAAATTTGGGAACAAATGACGTTCCTTGAAATCGCTGACGTCCTGGAGATCTCTCCTGGCACATCGGCCAGCCGTTATCGCTACGGAATGCAGAAGATGACTCAGTTTTTGCGTGGTGACGTTGAATCGGAGGTGCCCACGCATGGCTGATCGCAATTCATTCCCGCACGACCGCTCATCTGATTCAGACGGCAAACAAAACCGAATCAATCACGGCTACGAATTCGACAACTGGCAACTTCAAAACGGCGATTCCGTCGAGCACTTGATTCGAAACGCGGGCCGCTACGTACGCCCATCGTCCGAACTTCGCCCACGAGTCCTTGAATCCGTTCGCCATCAAAGCCAAACACGCAAACAAACCGGCGGCGCACTCGGAATGCTCGGCTTGGGAATGGCTACCATGCTGTCGTTTGTTTGGGGCGGCCAATCGATGCAATCCATCGCACCGCTTCCACGAGTGACCAGTGATGAAGTGGAACAAGAAGCAATGCTGCGATCATCAATGACTAATCAATCGCTGGACTGGGGGTTGAGGGACGTGATGGATCAACAACGCCCATCCAAACAACACCGTGCAAACGCCGAGCTCACTCCAGATTCGGGACGCCAACGATGAGCGACCCAACCCCTTCGTCGTCGGCAACTTCCGATCCTCCATCCAACGTCTTTCATGACGGTCTCGCCGCTGCAGTGATGGCTCGCGTCCCCATCCATCTGGGGAACGCCGGCAGCACCAACGGAATGCTGACGCTCGAAAAAGTCGAGTTGCTGAAACGACAACCCGCGACAGAGTGGCCAGCCCGATACCGTGCCGCTCGAGAAGTGTTCGACCGTACCGGAAACATGCAAATC
Organism: Rhodopirellula sp. JB055; assembly: GCF_043100905.1. NCBI lineage: Bacteria > Pseudomonadati > Planctomycetota > Planctomycetia > Pirellulales > Pirellulaceae > Rhodopirellula > Rhodopirellula sp. JB055. The sequence continues at coordinate 1,504 of NZ_JBICHO010000560.1, forward strand.
GTTTTGGACGGTTTGACCCACGACACGCGATCCGAAAAAAAACTCTCTCGTTTGCTGTGGGGCTCATGCATTTATCTGATGACTCTGGCGGTGATCGGCTACTTGGGTTTGACATTCTTCACGTACTTCATCGGCCCCAGCGTCAACGCACTGCGTGCCGACATGCAATTGGTTCCCTCCACCCCACAAGCTCCACATTCAGATCCGATCGTGGATTCACTGCCCAACGTGCTGGCGATTGCTCCTTTTGCCCTGCTGGGCATGTGCTTGCTGATCTGGCTCACCGGTGGTGTCTCACGCTGGGCCGCTCGACTGGGAGGCTCAGCGTTCATTCGCGACAACGCATCAGCCGTTGCGATGCGATTGATCGCTGCGATGGCCAAGACCAATGTGCCAGCCGAAGAAGCCGTGAATCTGAGCTGCGATCTTCTCGACAGTGCTCCCGACACTCGCAACCAGGTCCAGACCACGCTTCGCGGCCGCGTCCTCAACGCTTCCTCCGAAACCACGTTGCTGCGACTGGGATCTCACTTCCAAACAAGTGCCGCCAATCGCATCAGTGTGTTGAAAGTCGTGCTTCCGATTGTGCTGACGGCTTTGATCGGTGGCACTGGAGTGATGGCATACAGCTTTGCTTTGTTCAATCCGCTGGTGTCGCTGATTCACGACCTTTCCAGGCCCACTCGTGATCTTCCCGCAGGCAATTTGCCGAAAGCCCAAGCTCCCAAACCGCCCGCGGCACCTCAACCGATCACGCGAAACACAAACGATCCAAATGAGGCAGGCTCCTTCGTTGTTGCAGTCTCACCTCGGCATACGAACGAGTTAGCAACGGAGCTTCCGGGAACTGAGCTTCCCAGTTCACAACGCGAACAATGCGACCGTACGATGGACATCCAAGTCCGTCGACCACAACGGAACAACACCCCGTTGGCGGAAGCTTTCGTCCGGCCAGGAGTGACATCATGACTGACACTCCGGATGAAGAAGTGACTCCTGAACTGGTGAGCCCTGGATCGCCTGGGCTGCCGTTCGTTCGGAAACAAATCGAACAATTGCTTTCGCGACGATCCATGATCGCATTGCAACTGCATCAGGCCGCTCAGCAATCTGTTGGTCATGTGGCCCAGCAAATGAAATTGATGAGCCGCTGGTTTGACCAACCGGTGACTGCCGACGACGTGCTACATCACCCCGAGGCACTTGCGATCTGCCAACCGATGCTAACGGCTCCTCAAGACAACCGCTCCGCCGAGGTTGCCGATGAGAAAACCAGACTCGAAGACGCGGTTCGGCGTTGGGAAAGCACCTTGTCCGGCCGGCCAACCCGAAATCGCATGTGGGTCATTCTCGTTTACCCACTGGTCCTCGCCTTCGTCAGCATCGCGATTTTGATGATCATCTGCGTGTTGCTGGTGCCAGCCTTTGAAGAGATGATGGACGAATTCGGCTTGGAATTGCCATGGGCAACCAAAGTGGTTTTCGCGATTTCTCACTTCACTCGCGATTATGGCTTGGCGTTATGGCTCACCACCATCGCAATTTTTGTGGTCGTGCAACTCATTCGCTATCGGTCTCGCCAGACCGGCCAACACTCGCCATGGGTTCGATTGGGTCGTCGCCTATTCACACCTGCACGATTGGTTTGGGCATCTTGGGCTGAACATGTTGCGATGTTGCTGGACGTCGGCCTAACGCGACGAGAGGCCTACCAGATCGCTGGTGAAAGCAGCTCTTCGGGATGGATATCCACACTCAGCAACGGATGTGTCCAGGCAATCGACGACGGTCGAACACCCTTGGCAGGACCGACACACATCCATGGCAAGCCGTGCCATTTGATGATCCACGCCGTGCAAACCGACCCGGTCCAACAGCAATCCGAATGCATGCGAGATGTCGCCGCCATCTATCGCGATCGCGAACGACACCGACGCCGCGACATATTGATCTGGGTATCGCCAATGATCGTCTGCACGCTGGGAATGACGATTGGGTGGGTGATGGTCGCGCTCTTCATGCCACTCGTCCCGACAGTTCTTGCTGGGATTGAAGCTGCTGAGTTTGAAAGCTGAACAACGTGCGTTGTTGTACCTGCAGTTGTGCTCCGGCATCCACCTGAGTGGGGGTTGGGTTCAGCGTAAAATTTGCTGAGTCTGTTCGGGTCAACGCCGACTGTACACCCTGAGTTGAAAAAAATGGCGAAAGTTCGACCGGATCGTTGGCAGAACGTGCTTTATCGGCATTATTGTCAC
>NZ_JBICHO010000561.1:0-9572 GCF_043100905.1 Rhodopirellula sp. JB055
GGGAAAGTTAGTCCAACCAGGCAAAACAGGTCTCTCGTCTGGCGAGTCAAGTTCGCTAGACTAGCGGCGAACCTGGCTCAAACACGGAGGATCAATGATGGCAAAATCAGAACAACAAAAGCAAAAGAAGCTAGCCAAACAGAAAGCCAAAGAGCAACGCAAGAAGAAACAACTCGCTCGCCAGCAGCAGATGATGGCGTCGATGGCAGGCAAAATGCGAGCCGCCGCCACTGGAACGATCAAGGACTGCATGATCAGCCCCGAACTGCTGACCCCCAACCCAACCACTCCCGCGATTGGGCACGTGATGCTTTCGCGAACCGCCCCCGGCAGCCAAATCGCCACGGCGTTCTTCCTGGTGGACCTGGGCTGCATGGGCGTTAAAGACGTGGCCGGGAACTACCGCACCCTGACCGAATACAGCGACGTGATCACGGACATGCAGTCGCGTCAGATGCTGCAACCTTGCGAGCCCGAGTTTGCTCGCGGGGTGGTGGAAGCTGCGATCGCGTATGCCGAATCATGCGGCCTGCAACCGCACCCCGACTACAGCAAGTACGCGCCACTTTGGCACCACATCGAACCCGCCTCGGTGGGAGACACCATTTCCTTTGGCATGAACGGGAAACCGACCTACATCGCGGGCCCGTACGATGACATGGGCCGACAAACGCAAATCTACAACCGCATGTGCGAGACCCTCGGCGAAGGCAACTTCGAATTCGCAATGGCCACGGCAGGCGGTCAGAACTTCGATGACTTCGAACTGGATGAAGAGATCGAGCTCGATGAAGAAAGCTCGGTGGTGAGATTGGATTCGCCAGAGTGAATCCCACAGCGAATCACGCAATCGTCATTCGCACAGCAAACAGAGCCATCGACTGATCGCTTGCGAGACGATCAGCGATTCAGCGCGTGCCAACCCGACTCGGTGTGCTGAGTGGTTTTCGGCTTGGCGACTGGCTTCGGCTGCACGGGCTGCACCCCTTGTGGAGCCGCCTTGATGGGAGCCAAAGCGGGACGTCGATTTTGCACGCGATTCGGGCGTTCTTGAACGGGCTGCCGAACAGGCAGGTAGTCGCTAGCTGGTTGGGACAAGGCCGAAGTTTCTGGCATGGTTGGCCGACGTTCGGTCAACGATGCTTCACGCACCTTGTATCCCCATTGAACCGGACCTTCATCTTCATTCGAAGGAACCATTCGCGATTGAGCCTGCTCGTAGGTTCCACGACTGGTGCTTGGCGGAGGAGGCAGAGCAGGCAACAAGTCAGGAGCCTGCAATTGGCCAGCATCTGAACCGGCAGGTGGAGCCAACCACGGGACGGAACGGACGGGCGAAGTGCTTGGCCGAGCCGCGGGTGCAGCGGCGGCAGCCGAACCGTCGTCAAACGCGTGACGATAGCCTTCCGGTGCCGGAATCGGCCTCACTCGCGGATCCGCCGACGGACTGGCGGTCGTGTTGCCGGCGGTCAAACGCCGCAGGTCCTCGCGATCCCTCAAAACCTCTTGCCGGCTTCGACTCAGGTAGTCGTCCAGCGAATTCGGCGAACCTTCTTCGCTGCTGTCCTGCTCTTCTGGCTCACTTTGGTACCGATAGCTGTCGTAGGTATCGCTCGGATCATTGCTTTCCGAGTCAGCCGAATCGTAGGCAGAATCATTCGACTGAGCTGGTGGTTCGATATTGAAACGGTACTGCGAAGCGGGCGGTTGATCCGAAGGTGAAGCCGGCGTCCCGGAAGGCACCTCGCTCGCGTCGGGCGATCCAGTCAACGGCGAAAGCGTTTGCTGTTGAGGATTGAATGGCTGCAAATCGGAAGGCGACGAAACAGGCGGCGCGAGCGGTTGAAGGTCTCCGGTCTGGGCCACTCCCCCGTATCCACTGGGATCAATCGTGCTTGGGATCGACGAAGCGGAAGGCCCACCGCTCCAACTTGGCTGGGCCGCGTAGGAACCAGCCGGTGCCGACGAAGTGGGTGGCAACGCGGAGTAAGGCGAAGCGCCGTAGGGACTGACAACCGGCGCCACGGAGGTCGCCATGCCACACGAATCGACCGTGGTCATGCACGGGTCCATCGTGGTGGGAGCAACCATGGTGGGCTGGGCTGCCAGACCTTGGAACGTTGTGTACGGCGTTCGCTGCAACTGCTGCACCGTCGATTCACAGGCTCGCTGAACCGTGACCGTGGTTCCGGTGACCGGGTCCACCGTCGTGGCAGGCCGATAGTAAGTGATTGGCGCCGTGTAATACGAACTGCGATAACCGGTGCCCAGCAACGAGTTGAAGAACCGCGACAATCCACTTCGGATCGGTGTCGGATACGTTTTCGCAGGTGGGTAACTCGTGGCAGGTCGATAGGCGGTGACAGGCTGGACACCTGTGGGGCTGGCCGCGTAACTGCTGTTCGGATAAACGTTGCCCGTTCCCATGATGGCACTGCCGGTGGAAACCGCACCGCGGTACCCGGACGCGACAGGTGAACTCACAGTAGGCAACCCGGTGTAAACCGATGGGTTGTCCAACGGAACCGCTCCATAAGCGGGACGCTGCAACGAATAGGCCTGCGACGGCGTGTAATTGCTGGTCGTATTGAGCGGCAACACCGTGGTACTGGGCGGAGTTGTCATCAGCGGTGTGTAACCCGCCGTGTAGCCAGGGTAGTTGGCCGAATAACCCGGCGGAGGCGCAATCGCCGGCGTTCCCACCGCGGGCCCCGGCATGGTCGTGATCGTCGTCACCGGCGCACCAGCGACCGGTGCGTATCCAGCGACGTAAGCGGGTTGCTTGCCATACAGCCAATCGGTCAAGCAGCACGCATTGGCAGCGGGCGCGGCAAACGAGCCCACGAACTGGCTCAGGACAGCAAACGACAGGACATATCGGCGATGACACCAACGCATCAGCACAACCAATCAGGTTTGGATCATATCGGGAAGAACAAACTGCCCGACGCAATTCAGATGCCGGATTCAGCTCGTACTCAACTTTTCGAAAACCACGCAACGACGCGCAGTTGCCGCAAGTGAAGGTTTCGAAAGCCCAAAGGTCAATGATTCTTGAGGAGCAGTTTTGTGCTTGGCAAGCATTTCCGGCCGCTGGTTGCCGGTCGAAACGATTGCAACGGTTGGGAAAGATCCTGGCCGGACACATGGTGGTTTCGCGACCTTTCCAGCCCCTCCTGCCACGTTGGCAACCGCAGGACGGCAAACGGAGCCGCCGACACCAACCCGCCAAACCCCTGGCAAACGCAAACCGTTCCCTAACAACCACTTACAACAAAACCAAAACGCTCGGTACGGCGATTGCTACCTGCGAGCCCCAACGAACGCATTCGTGCCCGAATGGCCGAATCGCTTTCGTTCGACCCGAACACATTCCCCGTCTCTTTCCCTCTTGGCATCGAATCCGTGGCCGCCTGAACTCGCATCTTCGCGAGTCACTCCACAACAGCGTGCCTCACGGATCCAAACCACCTCAGGAGAACTACATCGTGGCAAAGCAGATCGTTTTCGACGATGACGCACGCGGCCCATTGCTTGCCGGCGTCAGCAAGCTGGCCCGTGCTGTCCGCAGCACACTTGGCCCTCGCGGCCGCAACGCCGTTTTGGACAAAGGATGGGGCTCGCCCAAAGTCACCAAGGACGGCGTGACCGTTGCCGAGGACATCGAACTGGACGATCCGTTCGAAAACCTCGGTGCTCAACTGGTCAAAGAAGCGGCCAGCAAGACCAACGACGTTGCAGGTGACGGCACCACCACCGCTACCGTGCTCAGCGAAGCCATCTTCCGCGAAGGCCTGAAAATGGTCGCGACCGGAGCCGACCCCATGGCACTGTCGCGCGGCATCCAAAAAGCCGTCGACACCGCGACCGCTCAAATCGCCAAAATGGCGACCCCGATCAACGAAAAGAGCAAGAGCGACATCAAACACGTCGCCACGATCGCCGGCAACAACGACCCACAAATCGGTGACGTCCTCGCAGACGCCTTCACCAAGGTCGGCAAAAACGGCGTGATCACCGTTGAAGAAGGCCGCAGCAACGAGACTTACGGCGACGTTGTCGAAGGCATGCAGTTCGATCGCGGGTTCCTGTCGCCTCACTTCGTCACCAACCAAGACGAAGTCACGGTCGAACTGGATGACTGCTACATCCTGTTGTTCGAAGAAAAGATCAGCAACAACAAGAAGATGATCCCGTTGCTGGAAGCCATCAGCAAAGCCAAGAAGCCATTGCTGATCATCGCCGAAGACACCGAAGGCGAAGCTCTCGCCACTTTGGTCGTCAACAAGATGCGTGGCATCCTGTCGGCTTGTGCCGTGAAGGCTCCTGGTTACGGCGATCGCCGCAAAGCCATCCTGGGCGACATCGCTGCCCTGACTGGCGGCAAAGCGATCTTCAAAGACCTCGGCATCGACCTGGAAAGCGTCAAGGTTTCTGACCTCGGTCGCGCCAAACAAGTTCGCATCACCAGCGAAGCGACCACCATCGTCGGTGGTGCTGGCAAGAAAGCTGACATCGAAGGCCGTGTCGCTCAAATCCGTCGCGAAATCGAAGCGACCGACAGCGACTACGATCGCGAAAAACTGCAAGAGCGTTTGGCGAAACTCGCCGGCGGTGTGGCTCAAATCAACGTTGGTGCCGCAACCGAAACCGAGATGAAGGAACGCAAAGCCCTCATCGACGACGCTCGTGCCGCGACCCAAGCTGCACTCGAAGAAGGCATCGTCCCCGGTGGCGGAACCGCATTGCTGCGTTGCCGCGCTGCTGTTGAAAAACTGGAAAAAGCGACCGAAGGCGATCAAAAACTCGGCGTGCGAATCATCCGCAACGTGCTCGACCAGCCAATGCGGGCAATCGCCAACAACGCTGGCCTCGACGGAGCCGTGGTCGTCAACCGCGTGCTTCAAATGAAGGGCAAAACAGAAGGCTACGACGCCAACGCGGACAAGTACTGCGACCTCGTCGCAGGCGGCATCGTCGACCCTGCCAAAGTGGTTCGCACCTCGCTGACCAACGCCTCTTCGGTCGCCGCTTTGCTGTTGACCACCGAATCTTTGGTCACCGAAATCCCCGTCGAAGAAGAACCAGCCGGTGGCGATCACCACCACGATCACGGCATGGGTGGCGGAATGCCAGACATGGGCGGCATGGGAATGGGTGGCATGGGCGGAATGGGAGGCATGGGTGGCATGGGCGGCATGATGTAAACCGCTGCCCGCGACCCTCTTTCAATCCTTTTCCCACCCCCAGATCAAACTCAACTTTCAACTCACAGGAATCAACTCATGGCCACTGCTAAAAAAATCAACCTGCGTCCTCTCGATGACCGCGTCGTGGTTCAACCCAGCGAAGCCGAAGAAACGACCGCTGGCGGCATCGTGCTCCCCGACTCGGCAAAAGAAAAGCCACAACGTGGCACCGTCGTCGCTGTTGGACCTGGCAAATTGCTCGATAGCGGCAACCGCGGTGAACTCAGCGTTTCGGTCGGCGACGTCGTGATCTACGGCAAGTACGGCGGAAGCGAAATCGAAGTCGACGGACACGAAATGAAGATTCTTCGCGAAAGCGACATTTTGGCCAAGATCGGCTGATCCGGTTCGTTCTTTCACCCCAAAACATCTACGAGGAATTCAGTCGTGGCAAAACAATTGCTTTTTGACGATCACGCTCGGGCCCGCATGTTGGCCGGCGTGGACAAACTGGCCAAGGCCGTCGCAACGACGATGGGTCCTACCGGCCGGAATGTGATCATCGATAAATCCTTCGGCGGTCCTACCGTGACCAAAGACGGCGTGACCGTTGCCAAGGAAATTGAACTCGAAGACCGCTTCGAGAACATGGGTGCAAAACTGGTCATCGAAGTCGCTCAAAAGACCAGCGACTTGGCCGGCGACGGAACCACCACCGCAACCGTGCTCGCTCGTGCCATCTTCAAAGAAGGTCTGCGAAACATCGTTGCCGGCAGCAACCCAACCGCGATTCGTCGCGGGATCGAAAAGGCTGTCGATGCCGCTTGCGGTCAACTGGTTGAAATGGGACGTCCCGTCAACGGGAAACAAGAAGTCGCTCACGTCGGTGCGATCTCGGCCAACAACGACAACGTGATCGGCGAATTGCTCGCTGACGCTTTGGAACGAGTCGGCAAAGATGGCGTCATCACCGTCGAAGAAGGCAAGAGCCGCAACACCGAAGTCGAATACGTCGACGGGATGCAGTTCGACAAAGGCTACGTCTCGCCTTACTTCATCACCGATTCCAGCACGATGGAAGCGAGCCTCGACGACGCGCTTGTGTTGCTGTACGAAAAGAAGGTCAGCAACATTCGCGACCTCGTGCCATTGCTCGAGAAGACCGCTCAAACCGGTCAACCTCTGCTGATCATCGCCGAAGACGTCGACGCGGAAGCATTGACGTTGCTGGTGGTCAACAAACTGCGTGGCACGCTCAACGTGTGTGCCGTCAAAGCTCCTGGCTTTGGCGATCGCCGCAAAGCCATGTTGGGCGACATCGCAACTCTGACCGGCGGAACGCTGATCAGCGAAGACCTCGGCATGCAGCTCGAGAACGTCACCTTGGAACACCTCGGTCGCGCAAAGAAAGTCTCCGTCGACAAGTCGAACACGACCATCGTCGAAGGCGCCGGCAAACGCGAAGACATCGACAAGCGTGTCGCTCAAATCCGCGCTCAAATCGAGCAAACGGACAGCGATTACGACAAGGAAAAGTTCCAAGAGCGTTTGGCCAAACTGGCCGGCGGTGTGGCTGTCATCAGCGTCGGTGCCGAAACCGAAGCTGAAATGAAGCAAACCAAGGCTCGCTTGGAAGACGCTTTGCACGCGACTCGTGCTGCAGTCGAAGAAGGCATTCTGCCCGGTGGCGGTGTGGCTTTGGTTCACTGCCGCGAGGCCGTGGAAGCAGCCAAGAAAAAAGCCAAGGGCGACGAAAAAATCGGCGTCGACATTGTCTTGGGTGCCTTGGACGCTCCCATGCGTCAAATCGCCGACAACGGCGGCATCGACGGCAGCGTCGTGGTCGACGAAGTCCTGCAGAAGAACAACCCAGCCATCGGTTTCAACGCTCACACGGGCGAATACACCGACATGGTCAAAGCCGGTGTCATCGACCCTGTCAAAGTGGTTCGCACCGCATTGACCAATGCCGCCAGCATCGCAGGCTTGTTGCTCACGACCGAAGCCTTGGTCACGAACTTCGAGCAAGAAGACAAAGACAAACGTCCTGTCGAAGGCATGATTAGCTAATCGCCTTTCCAAATTCGCCAGTGCCGAAAGGCTGAATCTCAGATTCAGCCGGTGGCACAGCAATTTACAAATGGGCCGTTCGCCTTCGGTGAGCGGCCCCTTTTCATGACCCTCCCAGCGTCGCGTTCATCACGTCCAAACTGGACAGACCAATGATCCGGCGCCGAGGCGATCACCGACTACGAACACTTTTCTGTGTGATTTTCCATGGCCACCAAAACCTGCTACTACGAAGTGCTGAAGGTCGAACGAACGGCCACGAAGCAGCAGGTCGATCGCGCGTATCGTAAACTTGCTATCAAGTACCATCCCGATAGCAATCCAGACGACGAATCCGCGACGGCGAAATTCAAAGAAGCAACCGAAGCCTACGAAGTCCTCAGTGACGCCAATAAACGAGCCCGTTACGACCAATACGGTCACGCAGGTGTCGAAGGTGCCACACAACAATACGGCGACGTCGAAGACATCTTCGAAGCGTTTGGCGACTTGTTCGGTGGCGGCTTCGGTGACTTCTTTGGCGGAGGCTCCCGTCGCGGCGGCGGTGGACGACGACGCGTTCGACGCGGTGCCGATGTCCGCTGTGACGTCACGTTAACGCTGGAAGAAGCCGCTCGCGGATGCCACAAGGACATTGTCTTCCGACGCCGTGTTTCTTGCGACACCTGCGACGGTAGCGGTGCCGCCGCGGGCAGCGAACCGGTCACCTGCACCATGTGCGGCGGACAAGGACAAGTCATCCAATCAGCGGGCATCCTGCGCGTCCAAACAACTTGCCCGACCTGCAAAGGTGCCGGCAAACAAATCGGCGAACCCTGCGGCAAATGCCGTGGCACGGGAACGCAAAACGAAAAAGCCGAGATGAACGTCGAGATCCCAGCCGGGGTCGACGACGGCATGCGAGTCCGCCTGCAAGGCGAAGGCGAACCCAGCCCCGATGGTGGCCCCAACGGCGATTGCTACTGCTTCATCTCCGTCAAAGAACACGACCTGTTCAAACGCGAAGGCCAGCATCTGATCTTGCAGATGCCAATCTCATATGCCCAAGCCGCTCTTGGTGCCGAGATCAACGTGCCGACACTCGACGGACCACACGAATTGACCGTGCCCGCCGGAACCCAAACCGGGCACGTCTTCACCATTCGCGGCCAAGGCATCGTCGACCCTCGCAGCGGACGCACCGGAGACCTGCTGGTGCAGGTCTTCATCGAAGTCCCCAAAAAGCTCGACGACAAACAACAAAAACTGCTTCGCGAACTGGCTGAACTCGATCACGATTCGGTGCTTCCCGAACGCACCTCGTTTCTCGACAAACTTCGTCACTTTTTTGACCCCGAACCGGAAGAAGCCAACAGCGGCTCGTCCGACACGGAGAAAGACTCATGAACGAACAACCCAACGAAGAACTTCAATCCGAAGACGAAGCAGTGGACTCGCAAGCCAACGCCTCGCTCGAAAATGAATCCGCGGCCAACGACGAAGCATTCGCAGAAGCAGGCGAGGAAACTCGCGATGAAGAAATGACGCGACTGCGAGGCGAAGTGGAAGAAGCGAACAAGCGTGTCCTGCAAGCTCAGGCTGAAGCGGAAAACTTTCGCAAACGCCTCCGCCGTGACACCGAAACTCAACTGAAGTTCGCTGGCATGCCACTGGTCACCGACATCCTTCAAGTCCGCGACAACCTGCTGCGAGCCATCGATGCAGCCAACGCAGCCGGCGACGGTGAATCCGCCGCTGGATTGACCGAAGGCGTATCAATGGTCAGCAAGCAACTTGACGACGTGCTGGCCAAACACGCGATAAAAGAAATCCCCGCTGAAGGCGAACTGTTCGACCCAAACTTCCACGAAGCCATTTCGCAGATGCCTCACCCCGAGATCGCTTCGGGCATGGTCGCTCACGTCGCCACACCTGGATTCCAAATGCACGACCGAGTTGTGCGCCCAGCTCAAGTTGTCGTCAGCACCGGCGACGGCTCGGCATGATTCGCAGCGAGAGTCGTCAAGACTTTCGAAAATCAAAGACTCGTTCCCGACGCCATTCCTCCCTCTCCCTTTTTCTTTCAATCCTTTCCTATGCCGACTTACGATTATTTGTGTGAAGCTTGTGGTCACGAGTTGGAAGTGTTCCAAGGCATCAACGACGAAGTGCTGAAGAAGTGCCCGGAATGCAAAAAGAACAAACTGCAACGCCAGTTTGGGACTGGCGCAGCAATTGTTTTCAAAGGCAGCGGCTTCTACCAAACCGACTACCGCAGCGAGAGCTACAAAAAGGGCCAGAGCGCCGACAAACCGAAGGCGGAACCCAAGAGCG
>NZ_JBICHO010000562.1:0-4716 GCF_043100905.1 Rhodopirellula sp. JB055
CCACGACTGTCAAGAAAGGTTTAGGACTCGTCCACTTCCGTCAAAAGAAGTCGTGACACCCATCGGCAGAACGCCGGTCGACCAATGATGTTTCGGCAGTGGTTACTGCCGGCGGTCTCGACGAGAAGCGTCCATTTCGCGTGACTTGCGTTGAGCCTTTTGCTTGGCCTTGAATCGCTTCTTGCGCTTCTCGTCTTTCAGGCGAGCGGCTTCGGCGGCCTCGGCCACTGCTTTTTCAGTGAGGATGCGTTCTCGCTGCATCGTCGCGGGGGTTTCCAATGTGAGTTGGCCCAAGCCTCCGGTGCGATACTCTTGGATCAGAATCCGCGACGCTCGCTCCAGGTCGACTCGGTTGCTCCGCCCGATGCAGCCTCGCCGGCGACCGATGTCTTCGATCACTGCCATCTCGGTATCGGCAATGGAATCGAGTTCAAAACGCTTGGCCAAGCGATCGGGGTATTGGTCCATCAAGTACCGAACGGCAAAAAAGCCGACATCGGTGTAATCCATTGCGGTGTCTTTGATGGATCCGATCAGTGCCAGTCGATAGCCACTGCTGACATTGTGCACTTTGGGCCACAACATCCCGGGCGTGTCCCACAGGATCACACCGTCGCCGATGTCGACTTTTTGTTGATGTTGTGTGACGGCAGGTGTGTTGCCTGTCTTGGCGACTTTTCGACCTGCCAGAAAATTGATGATCGTGGATTTACCCACGTTTGGAATGCCCATCACCATCGCATTGATCATTCGTCCCTTGCGATGCGGGCACATTCCAACCAAAGCCGATTTCAAGCGGCGAATGGTGGGCACGTCATCGGTGGTGACCGCGCGAGCCCGAGTGGAGTTGGAACGATTCAGAGCTTCCAACCACTCCTCCGTCAGACTCGGATCGGCCAAGTCGGATTTGGTCAGCACTTTCAAACAGGCTTTGTCGCCGCGAATGTCCGCCAGCATGGGATTTTCGCTCGAATAAGGAATCCGAGCATCGATGATCTCCATCACCACATCGACCTTGGGCAACGCGGACTGGATTTCCAGCCGAGCTTTGTGCATGTGGCCAGGGAACCATTGGATCGACATGGTCAGCGTGTTTCGTGGTGAGCGGGGGAAAGGAGTGACTGGAGAAGCGTTTCGAACGAGTCGATCGGCGCTGCCAGCTCATATCCGGGTTGGACGCTCACCTAGTGTCACACACTGGGGTGGATATTTCTAACCCTGTTCTGCCGGTTCAAGCGGTCGCGGTCTCGAGTGGAGGCAGAGCCTTGGCGGTGAACATCCCGTAGAGTGCAATCACGCCGAAGCAAATCAGCGGCAAAACAAACGACAGGTTCAGTGACCAAGTGTCAATCAAGTAGCCTTGTAGTGGTGGCATGACCGAGCCACCGGCAATCGCCATCACTAATCCGGCCGCTCCCAATTTCGCGTCGTCGCCGACCCGGTCCAAGGCAATGCCGTAGATTGTTGGGAACATCAGGGACATGCATCCCGAGACCCCCACCAAGGCCCACAGGCCGGTTTGGCCGCCAACAAACATCACCGGCACCAGCAATCCGATCGCACCGGCAGCCAGCACCATCAGCAACGCACCCGGTCGAACATATTTCAGTAGGAACGTGCACACAAATCGGGATACGGCGAAGAGCACCATGGAATACAGTGTGTAAGACGACGCGGCCGCCGCGGCATCACCGGCCGAAAGTCCCTCGGCCATGTAAACCGCTTTGCCGTATTGGGCCGTGAAGGTCCAACACATGATTTGGGCGCCAACGTAGAACGCTTGTGCGATCACGCCACCAACGTAGCGTGAGTTTCCGAACAGACGCCCGAGCGTCCCGGCGATGTCGAGCGACGTGTCCGCGTCTTGGTTGTGAGGCATCTTTTTGATCAAGATCAATACAAACATGGTCACGATCACCAAGCCGATCGCCACGTAGGGACCACGGACGATCGCCAAGTCCGAGAACTTCATCGCGTCAAATTGCTCGGCAGGCAACTTCGCTCGTTCGGGGCCATCCAACGCGTTGATGTTGGAAAGGATCGCGTACTTGGCAGTCAGGATGCCAACGATCGATCCCAGTGGATTGAACGACTGAGCCAGATTCAGACGCTGGGTCGCGGTGGTCGCCGGCCCCATCGAAAGGATGTAAGGGTTCGCGCTGGTTTCCAAGAAGCTCAAGCCACAGGTCATCACGAAGAACGCGATCAGAAACGGCATGAACTCGCCAACACTGGCTGCGGGAATGAATGCCAGGCCACCCAAGGCGTACAGGGCCAATCCCACCAGCAGCCCGGTTTTGTACGAGAACTTTTTGATGAACAAAGCGGCGGGCAGTGCCATGAAGCAGTAGCCGCCATAAAACGCAAACTGCACAAAGGAACTGACGAAGTTGCTTTGGTTAAAAATTCGCCCGAACGCTTCCACCAGCGGGTTAGTGATGTCGTTTGCGAATCCCCAAAGGGCGAAGCAAAACGTCGTCAGAATAAACGCGACCAAGTAACTCTTGGGAACAACTTCAACTGAATTGGGAGATTCGGCGACGGGCGGTTCGGACATGAGTTTCTTGGGCTGAGGTGAAAGGGATGATGGAAGCAACTGGCACGCATCGGCGAGAGGCGTGGGCGAAGAATCCGTTCGGCAATGAGTGCGACACGACGGAACGGTGTCCGCCGCACGGTGCGTCACCGGAGGAGTCTTGGCCTTCCCTGTCTGCTAAGGAGCACGTTGTCTCCCCAATGATGCATGACAGGGAAATGATAGCGGCTGGATTCAGACAAAGGGGTACGAGACGTCGATCAATCCGTCATGTTTCATGCATGCCCAAAATTCGGCTGGCGGATGCGCCGAAACAAGTTGCACATTTTGAGCGATCCGAGTTGGGCGACTGCTGTTGAGAGCCGTCGCGATCACACCGGGAGGCGACATTCCAAAGGCCACGCAAGCTTCGGCGGGGCGAACGTGGAACTGCTCGCAGTGACCATGGAACTGTTTCCGCCACTTGAGCAACCGGCGGTCTTCAGCGGACTCGCCTGTGATCTTTCGGTAATCGTAGAAGTCGCCACCGGTCAGGAATCCGGAATGAAAGACGGCTGAGTTGATCACGCTGATTCCCTTGGTTCGCAGCGTTTCAACGAAGTCCAGCAAGGGTTGCGGGTGAGAGCGGATGGTCAGGCTGGTCGCAAGCATGACCCAGTCCAACGGGAAGGCTCGCGTCAACGCTTCTGAAACCTGCCAGTCTTTTGAGCCCACCCCGATTGCCAGGACATCTCCACGATCGCGGAGTTCACTCAGGGCTTGGTAGGCACCCAGGATGTCGTCCCAACGCTGCTTTCGGTCATCCTCACTGGTTGCCGTCGCCAAGTATTCATCGGGATCATGGACGGACACGAATTGAGGACGGTACGGCGCCAGCAATTCGCAGCCTTGTTCCCAGCATCGCAGGATTCCATCGTAGCTGATGTCTTGCACCGCATCGTGTTCGAGGCCGACCCAAGCCCCCGGTTCAAAGGTCGGTTCGGGCGTCTTCAGCGGCACCCGGCGCCACCCCAATTTATTGCTGATCAGGATTTGGTCCGGTTTGATTTGCAATGACCGCAACGCATCGCTCATGCATTCCAGTGCCAACCCCGCGCCGTACTTGCCGGCCGAGTCCGCTGCGACGATGCCGTCGCTGTGTTCAAACCATTCCGAAACGATCGACCGCTTGGTTTCGCGATCGATCGCTTGGTAGAGGTTGCCCAATGCGCTGGTGCCGAAAACGATTGGCGGAAGCAGATTGCCAATCGACGCAGCACCCGTTTTCGCTGTTGGCCGATACGCGGTGGACTCAGGCATCAGTGAGTAACCTTCAGGACGTAAGCAAATTGGGACGCTTTTCCCTTGGGGAGTGAAACCGTGACACCGGACTCGTCGCGTCGCCAGTTCAGTTTTTCATCGGAACCGAGCAGCACGATCGAGGCGATTGCTTCGGGATAGAGTTCGTTGCCTTCGGCCAACGTCTTGATCGTGATCTGGTTGTCCTTGGGCCATTTCAAACCATGCACATACAAAGCGTTGTCCTTGGTGGTGAAACGCAAGTCTTCTGACGTGAATGGCTTGTCTTTGGATTCAGAGACGTGACCGGTCGAGACCGACGTGGGGCCTTCGCCAAAGGTTTTCCAGTAGGTGGTTTCGTAAATCGCTTCACCGTTGACCTTCAACCAATCGCCAATTGCCTTCAGGATGGCTTGGTCTTCTTCTGGGATGGTGCCATCGGCACGGGGGCCAACGTTCAGCAGCAAGCAACCGTTTTTGCTGACAATGTCGATGAGGTCGTTCACCAACCGCTCAGGAGTCTTGTAGCGTTGGTTTTGAGTGTAGCCCCAAGAGCTGGAACTGACGGCGGTGTCCGTTTGCCAAAACGGTTTGCGAATTTCGGCCATTTTCGACCGTTCCTTGTCGAGCACGGCGGCCGATTCGGGGAACGCATTGAATTTGTAGTTGATGATGCCCAGGTCGGAATCGTTGCCGGAGGTTTTGTTGTAGTAGTAGGCCGCGAACTTCTGCAGGTGTTCGGCGTACGTGTTGTTTTGGTAATTCGAATCGCCGTGCTTGGGGGTGATTCCGAAGTCAAACCAGAACACATCGGGTTGGTACTTGTAGATCTATTCGCACTACCGAGCCAAAATATCGTATTTGAATTGCTGGTCTTTTGGCGTGATGTTGTTCTGGTAGTC
>NZ_JBICHO010000563.1:0-5617 GCF_043100905.1 Rhodopirellula sp. JB055
CGTACCCGCGTGCTCGTAGGATCCGACGCAGTTCTTGCTCCATCAATTCCCAGCTTTGGAGATCACGATTCGTGCCCCGTTCGATCAACACGTCTTCCATCGCGAGAGCGAACATTCGGTCTCGACGAGCGGCTTCATAGCGATCGAGAAACGACTTCGCCCGATCCACCGTCGGTATTCCTGCTTTCGAGTCGCTGACCAAATCGCGTACCCGAGAAACCAGAAAATCGGTGCTCGCCCAGCGTTCATCGACGGGAGACGCGTCGACAACCTCAACCATTGCTGAGGTCGCTTCATCCACCGCATTGATCAATCGCGCTTCATCCTGTCGCTGCACCGCCAGCGTTTGGTATTGATACGCACCAAATGCGAACGCAGAGACTGCGAGAACGGTGGCTACCGCCGCTGCAATGGCGACCCGACTTCGGTTGCGGACCAAAAACTTTTTCGAGCGATAAGCCAACGACGGCGGTCCCGCGTTGACGGGTTCTTGATCGAGTGCACGTTGAATATCGGTCGCAAAATCGTTGGCGGAGTCGTATCGTCGGCGGCGGTCCTTTTCCAAACCTTTCATCACGATCCAGTCCAAATCGCCGCGAATTTCTCGGGGCAAGCGATCCGGGCTGATGCTTCGGTGCTTCGCCAGCACGGTCAGCTTTTGCCCCGACGAGCTGAGACGCTGGCTTGGTTTCACCGCCTCTTCCTCGCGAATCATTCGCTGCAGTTCTTGGTACCCGGCTTCGCGCAGGGACTCGGCCTGCAACGGAGTCGTTCCCGTCATCCACTCGTACAGCAACACAGCGAGCGCGTACACGTCGCTGCGAGTGTCAACGTCCAGACCGCTAATCTCCGCTTGCTCGGGGCTCATGTATTGAGGCGTCCCGACCATCATCCCGTACTGCGTGAACAACGTTTTTTCTGTCAGTCGCTGATGCAGTGCTTTGGCGACACCGAAGTCGATCACCTTGACCACGGGTTGGCCGTCGTGCAGCGTGACCATCACGTTGGACGGTTTGAGATCGCGGTGAATGATGCCTTTTTGGTGAGCGTGATGAACAGCGTTGCAAACTGAAATGAACAACCGCAACCGTTCCGCCGTGGACAATGAATTTGCATCGCAGAACTCTGTGATCGGAACGCCTTTGACCAACTCCATCACAAAGTAAGGCCGATCACCCGACGCAATTGCTCCGCCATCAAACACACGAGCGATGTTGGGATGATCCATCATCGCGAGGGCTTGCCGTTCGGCTTCGAAGCGTGCCACGACGACCCTAGAATCCATCCCCGGCTTGATGACTTTCAGAGCGACTTTGCGTCGAATCGGGTGTCGTTGTTCGGCCATGAAGACCACGCCGAACCCGCCTTCCCCCAATTTCTGTAGCAGGCGATAGGGGCCGATGTCTTGCCCTGCGTCAACCTTCCAAGACGCGTCGGTGGTCTCAGCCGGATCGAAATCGAGGAAGCCGTCTTCATTCTCATGCGCAGCCACCAGAGCTTCCACTCGCTGGCGCAAGGCCTCATTTTCACCGCATTCCTGTTGAATGAACGCGATTCGTTCTTCTTCAGGCCGCTCGATGGCAGCGATAAAGATCGACTCTTCCGTTTTCATGCGGCCCTACGTAATCCATAGATGTCAGCCCATCGCTTGGGCTGGAAATTTGTGATGAACATCAGTGCGTCTTCCGGCTGTCATTTCCATCAAGGATTGTAGAGAAATCTCAAAACTTTTCTTCGAAGCACGCCGATCCCGAGACGTGCGAAGCGGTGAGCGTCCGAATTCTTGGCGAATCCGGCTACCGTTTCGCTAGGTGGCGGATTGTGATGCACAGGTTGTTGTCTGTGCGAGCGGGATGGCAAACAGACTGCGGATTTCAATGCTGAACGAACATCCAACATTGAACGGTGACTTGAGTCACCTCATTGAAGCAATTGAACGGGAAGAAGCAGACTCATGGACTTACGACTCAACGACAAAACAGCATTGGTCACCGCATCGTCGGGTGGCATCGGCATGGCAATCGCGAAACGCATCGCGGCAGACGGCGCGACCACCATCATCAACGCTCGTAGCGAAGCGAGCGTTGAAGAAGCGATTGGTGAGATTCGCCAAGAGTTACCGGACGCAAAACTCGTGAGCTTGGTCGCCGACAACGGCACCACCGATGGGATCGCCAAGACGATTGAAGAGCATCCGCAGGTCGACATCCTGATCAACAACCTCGGGATCTTTGAAGCGGTTGATTTCTTTGATCTGACAGACGATCAATGGAACGAGATCTTTGAGATCAACGTGATGAGCGGTGTGCGACTCGCCCGTCACTACCTCAAACAAATGCTGGACCAAAACTCGGGTCGGATCGTGTTCATCAGCAGCGAGTCCGGACTGGTTCCATCGCCAGAAATGCCTCACTACGCGATGACCAAGACGGCTCAACTCGCACTTTCGCGAAGCCTGGCCCAGTTGACTCAAGGCACTCAGGTGACAGTCAACTCGGTGTTGCCAGGCTCCACTGCAACGCCTGGCGTCCGCGAGTTTGTCGGCAACCTGTTCCCCGAGCAACCATTCGAAACCGCTGAAAAACGGTTCATGCAAGAAAACCGACCAACTTCGTTGATCCAACGTCTGATCGAACCTGAAGAGATTGCGAACTTGGTCGCGTTCGTCGCCAGCCCACTGTCCTCAGCGATCAACGGCGCTGCTCTGCGAAGCGACGGCGGCATCGTCCCCACGATCGCTTGACCCACGCGAATCGCAGTCAGAATGAAATCGCAAATCCGGGTTCACCCGGATTCGTACAGGCGTTTCGATTCGGTCGCGATCAGATTCTCTTTCATCTGACGCATGACCTTCATCCCAGTCGCCCACTCTTCCGCCGTCAGCCCGTCCTGAAGGCTTTCGCGGAGCGTACGGAAGTGCGGCAGCAGTGTCTTGATCTGGCGAGTTCCCTTCGGACTCGCTGATATCAGAACCGCGCGAGCGTCGGACGGGTCCGGTTTTCTTCGCACCAGCCCCTTCGCCTCCAGCCCATCGAGTTGTCGCGTGATGGTGGTCTTGTCACGCAACATGATCTCCGCGAATTCTCCGCGGCGCAGCGGTTGCTCTGACTCCACCAAAACCATCAGCAAGGCGGATTCTTCCGGGGACAGCGTGGAACCATTTTCCGCCAATACCGATTCGATTCGCGCGCGGAAGAGATAGGCGAGTCGACTGATCAAAAAGCCGGGTCGCTCAGGTTTTGACATGAATGCTCTCATGGGTAGTCGCAACGAAAAGCACAGAAAAGCAGCGAAACGCCACCATTTGGCGGCGGTTGCACCGCCTTTATGTGCATTCTACACTCACCTGCGGCATGGGACAAGTTTCCCCAGTCGCACGGCGATTCAATTCACCATCCCCCACCGACGAGGAATTCGATCATGAAAGTCGCAATCACATCCGCCAGCGGCCACCTGGGTGGCGCAGTTGTCAACGCAGCGATTCCAATCGTGGGCCAGGAAAACGTCATCGGACTGGCTCGGACTCCTAGCAAAGCGAGCTCGCTTGGGATTGAAATCCGACCGGGCGATTACAACTCGCGATCCGACCTTGCAAGCTCGCTCGAAGGCATCGACCACGTCTTGCTGGTGTCCGGAATGGATGCGCCCGAGAAACGCATCGAACAACATCGCAACGTCATCGAAGCGGCCAAGCAGGCGGGCGTCCGCAAGATCGTTTACACCAGTATCCAAGGCGCGGAGGTCGGCACTGCCTTCTCACCCGTGGTGCAAAGCAACCGGCAAACCGAAACGGACATCCGTGAAAGTGGTCTGGATTGGGTGATCGGTCGCAATGGCATCTACATCGAACCCGATGTGGAATACATCGACAACTACAAACAACGAGGCGAGATCGCGAACTGCGCCGGGGATGGGAAATGCGGGTACACAACACGTCCTGAACTCGCGTTCGCCTATGCGAAAATGTTGACGGAATCAAAACACAACGGGCACACCTACAACCTGCACGGCGAAGCGATCACTCAACTGCAATTGACGGACTACTTGAACGACGCGTTTGGAACCCAACTCACCTTTCGTTCGATGTCCGTCGAAGAATATCGCGACGACCGCACGCAAGAACTTGGTGAATTCCTGGGCAACATCATCGCTGGCATCTACGAAGGCATTCGCACCGGTGCTGTGGACAACGAAAGCCACTTTGTTCAGGCAGCCGGTCGCGAGCACCAGAGCTGGGAATCGTATTTCGATTCCTTGAAGTCGCACTCGCTCGCATGATTGTCCCATGACGACCACAAGGATGCGGGCCCTCGGTTTGCTCACCAGATGGCCACACCGCAGTGACCGCACTCATGGATTACAGCCGAGCCATTCGCAGCGTATACGACCAAACCGTTCGCGGAATCAACGCGGGAAAGAGCCCCGACCAGATCGCTCATGAAGTCGAGTTGCCGGACGACTTGAAAGACAAACCTTACCTAATCGAGTTTTATGGTTCGGTCCCTCATGCCGCGCGAGAGATCTACTCGGGACTGCTCGGTTGGTTCGACGGAAATCCAACGACACTGAGTCCACTCGAACCAAAAATCAAAGCGCAGAAGATCGCCGAACTGGCGGGTGGCACCCAACAACTGACTCAGCAAATGCAAGCTGCTTTGGACAAAGAAGACTACCAGTGGGCGTTGGAATTGTCCGACCACGTGAAATGGCTCGATGACGGCGATCGCCACTTGGCTCGCAAAGTCAAAATCGCTGCACTGCGAGGTCTGGCGGCTCAGGAGTACAACGCCCCCAACCGGAACTACTACTTGAGCTACGCCAACGAACTCGAATCCGGTGAACTGAGCGAAATCTGGTTCTAGTGATCTGTCGAATCTAAAAGTGAGCATTGATCGTAGCGGACGAGACGACGACTCCTTGGATTTGACGCCGGGTCAGGACTCGTCGCCTCGACCACTAACCTGAAATCCAGTCGTGACAGGCCACTAGGCTGAACAGAGCGGAGGCGCAACACCTCACCTGAGCCACTCAAAAAACAACCTCTCGAGCACGCTCCTCGCGTCGAGCATCGTACTGCTCATTCAATTTCACCAAAGTGGAGAATATTCCGAAAAAGGGGCTGACCCATATGCACAACGTTTGCGTATATTCCCCGAAGTCTTTGGTCGGACCTAGGTATTCAATCCCGTCATCTCTTGTTTGGGCGAACAGTGGTTCGATCGAACCGTCCATTCACGACTATCTTGCTCAGCGTCACGCTGTTGTTTGGCCATGCGCCGGCTTGGCTGCATGTTGCCACGTGCAACCATGATGCGTGCAACCATGATGCTTACTGTCGTGACAGCTGCGATCATGGAATCCGCCCGAACGATTCGCTTGAGCACGGGAATTGCGGTTGCGAACACGGCCCGCTTGAAAACACGGTCCACCTGCTCGGTTCCCTCGCAATATACGCACACGTTCACTGCTGCGAGTCGAATGCGTGCCAAACCGCGACTCCACTCGCGTCTCGAAAAGACGCGTCTGCAGATTCAAGCGAATTCGCAGACGAACCCCAATCCCCGCACGATTCTCATTCTTGTTGGATTTGCCAATCGCTCGCAGCCCCGACAGGATT
>NZ_JBICHO010000564.1:0-2886 GCF_043100905.1 Rhodopirellula sp. JB055
CGTGACAGTTGCCGACGCGACAGTGCCCGTGAGTGAGCTCGGAACCACGCGAATTCAGAGCAGCGTGGAACCGGCTGGCGAGCCCGTTGAAGTCCTTTCGGACGACTCTGAAAAAGTGGTCGCGGGGGCCGATGAAGCCAGCCAAATTGATGCTGCGATGCCCGATGTCAGCACCGGTTTGACCCGGATTTCGGACGCCGAAGAGGTGGTTGCCAGCGGCATCACGGGGCAGCCTCAGTTGCTCGGCGAAGCCGTGGATGAGGTCTTGACAGGCACTTCTGAGGTAAACTGACCCTGATTCGGCCCTCAAAAACCGAAAAAGGCTGAAAATCACGGTGTTTTCGGCCTTTGGAAGGGTTGCGGCCGGACCATGCGAGACATAACACTTGTGCCGCATCGGAGGGGAATCCCAACGTTCTAACTCCTACTTACTATTTAGTTCACCCATTTTTGCAGGTGCCGCTCATGGCCAAAGTACCGCCCAAACCACCGACGAAGACTCAAATCATCGCCAACATTGCAGAAGAGACCGAACTGACCAAAAAAGACGTTGCTGCTGTCCTCGACTCGTTGGCCGGTGAAATCGAGAAGTCGCTGCAAAAGGGTGGCCCTGGACAATTCGCTATCCCAGGTCTTTGCAAGATCGTCTTGAAAGATGTTCCTGCCAAGCCAAAGCGAAAAGGTCGCAATCCTGCGAACGGCGAAGAAATCTGGTTGGCTCCTAAGCCCGCCAGCAAGAAGCTGACCATCCGCCCACTGAAGGGCCTGAAGGAAATGATCTGATCGAGGGATCAGCTTCCTTCGAAGTAAGAAATGGCTGCCCTGCAACGCGATCTGCGTTGCGGGGCAGTTTTCGTTTGTGCTTTGATTAAATCAGACAAACGCTTCCTTTGGTCTTCGCCCGGTCTGTGATCGGGATGCCAGCGAGACGCAATCCCGCTATACTTCACCCACTTTTCATCCGTGATCTTTTCTCGGCGGCAACATGATCGAAACCTCCTCGAACGCGACCGCTTCCGATGTGGCCGCGAAAACTGTGAACGAAGAATCTCCCGCCGAATCGACGAACGCCCCACTCGAAACTGGTCCCGAATCGATGCCCCAACAGAAGGCCACTCGCGGCCGGATGGGCAAATTGAAAGGGGTTCGGGTCGCCGGAACTGGATCGTACGTTCCCGAGCGAATTGTTACCAACGAAGACTTGGCTGCTTTGGGTTGCGACAGCGACTGGATTGTTCGTCGCACCGGCATCCGGCAACGTCGGCATGCGGAACCCGAGCAAGCGACCAGCGACCTTTGTTACGAAGCCGCTCTTCGCTGTCTCGAGAATGCCGAGGTCTCGATCGACGAGATTGATTTGATCCTGGTTGCCACAATCACTCCAGATCATCCCACGCCTTCGACGGCATGCCATCTGCAACGCCGACTCGGCGCGGTCGCCCCTGCGATGGATGTGGGCGCGGCCTGTGCTGGATTCATGTACGCGTTGGTTACTGGAGCGCAGTTCGTTTCCAACGGCAACGCTCAAAACGTGTTGGTCATTGGCGCGGACTTGATGAGCCGCACGGTGGATCCCGAGGACAAAAAAACCTACCCGTTGTTTGGTGATGCGGCGGGGGCGGCTTTGTTGGTTCCTTCCAACGAGGATGACGGCCAGTCCAGCGATGGCGAGAGTGACTCCAGTGGCTCTGGCATCCAAACCGATGGGTTGTTGGCTTATCAACTCGGCAGTGAAGGATGCGGCGGCGAGATGCTGTGCATCCCGGCTGGTGGTTCGCGAACGCCAATCGTATCAGGCACCGATCCTGCGGCCAGTCGCTACTTGCAGATGGACGGCCGTGGTGTGTTCAAGTGGGCAGTGCGAATCTTTGACGAGAGTGCCAAGGATGTTTTGAATGCGGCCAATGTTTCGTCTGATCAACTGAGCTTGGTTGTCTTGCACCAAGCCAACCAGCGAATCATTGATTCCGCTGTGTCGGATCTGAACGTGTCGCCTGAGAAGGTGTTTGTGAATCTCGACAAGTACGGCAACACGTCGGGAGCGAGCATCCCGCTGGCATTGGACGAAGCCGCTCGCGAGGGACGCTTGAAAGAAGGTGACCTGTTGCTGCTGTGCGGGTTTGGTGCGGGTTTGGCTTGGGGCACCGCGCTGCTGCGTTGGTAGTCCCTTGGATTGGTGGCGTTCACGCCCGCGGATGAAATTCTCGGTGGACGCGTTGCAGTCGCGAGTGTTCGACGTGCGTGTAGATTTGGGTGGTTTGAATGCTGGCGTGTCCCAGCATTTCTTGAACTTGGCGGAGGTCGGCGCCACCAGCTAGCAAGTGTGTCGCGAAGCTGTGACGCAGACTGTGCGGGCTGATCTCGTCAGAGATTCCGGCTCGGTTGGCATAGCGTTTGACCAGGCGCCAGAGTTGGATTCGGTCCAGTGCTTTGCCGCTTCTGGAAAGAAACAGTTCGTCGACTTGGCCGGGATTTCGGTCTGCTAGCAGATGCCGGCTCTCTTCGAGATAAAGTTGGATTGCCTGAATCGCGCGACCGCCAACGGGGACCATGCGTTGCTTGTCGCCTTTCCCGTGACAGCGAAGGGTGCGTTCTTCCAGCGTGAGATCGCGAACGCGGAGGGTGCAGACCTCGGAGGCTCGGCAACCGGTGGCGTAGAGCACCTCGAGCAACGCTCGGTCTCGCTGCCAGAACGAGTCGGACTTTTTGACTGCGGAGAGAAACGCTTCGACTTCGTTGGGCGACAGCACGCCCGGCATCCGCTGCCAAGCCTTCTGCGTGGCCAGCAATTCGGCTGGGTTGTCGACCGTGATGCCTTCGAGCTGCAAGTACTTGAAGAAGGTTCGGATCGCCACGATCGCTCGCGAGATGGACGCGGGGGCCAGT
>NZ_JBICHO010000565.1:0-4162 GCF_043100905.1 Rhodopirellula sp. JB055
TGCTCTTCCGCGCCCGGGGCCTCACGGCCCCGGCAAAGGATCTGCCGGCCCTCCGGGACTCTCGCGCAACGCATCCGGATTCGCCAAGAATTCGGACATGACGTAACGGCGACCGCCAAGAATCCGGGCGCATCCCATCCGGAGCATCTGACTTCTCGCGAATCCAGCCACATGCATTCACGTAGGCCAGGTCTCACCTGGCAACCATGCCGATGCTTTGGAACAAAGCGAGACGACCTGCATTCACCCGCGAGTTCGCGAGACTCTGTCCAGTCAACCAGCCAGGTGGAATCTGGACGACGTTTGCCGGTTCAGTCTGTGGTTGTTTGCTTGACGTGCAGTCGCAGGGTAGGTGGGCTGGCGGTTGGATGGGTGCGGCTAGCGAATCCGTGCACGTAGCTTTGAGTCTGGTTCACGGAGGTCTGTCGGGTGATCACCAATGTCGGTGTGGATCCCAAGTTGTCTTGCACAAACTGCAGCAACCGCGGGTCGGCGATCACAAATTGTCCTTGCGGTTTCGATTGGGGAATCACGAACTCACCAAGTAACTCCAATTTGTCCGGATCAAGTTGATGAGTCTTTGGCTTCCGGCCGGGAAAGTTGTCTCGATCGAGAGTCTTGGAATTCCAATCCGTGTTGTATTCCGGCTTCACACCGTGAACGTGAAAGGTGGAATCAGGCAACAAGGACGTGTACCCCATCCCCGTGTGGACACCCTCCAGCCGAAGCTCCACGCCCGACAGGTCCGATACGTCAAAGCCCGTCAGATCAAATCGTATGAACGCTTTGCGATTCCAATACGGTTCGCTGTCAGCCCGTTTGACCAGCAACACATGATCCGGCGTGGGGAACATGTCTCCTTCTCGCCGATCCCCAGACGTGACATCTCCTTCGTCGCCATCGCCGTAGGCGGAGCTGATGTGAATGACTTTGTCAGTGGATGCCGGCATCGCGTTGTCCTGATTGACATTCTCTTTCTGCTTGGGAGCAAACGTTTCCAACGCATGAACGGAAGCGAACGCTCGACTGGTTCCTTCCAATGTCATTTGCCGTCCCGTTCCCAAATGTTTGACATCGACCTTGCCTTCCATCACATCCAAACGAGCGTCACCGACGTTGTCGACATAGACACCAAATTTGGTTCCACGATCGGTGATTTCCGCCCGAGGTGTTTCGACCACGAAGCCTTCACCGCCTTCGCTGACCGACCCGACAATGCTGCCCGAATGCAGGCGGCAACGTTCGGCTGAAATCAGTTCGATATCGACTGGTCCTTCCATCGAAACAGTCGCACGAGGGAACTGCAATTCCGCGATGCCTGAAATCAAACGCAAGCGTCCTGACGTGAGTTCTTGCCCAACGGTTGTCGGCAAAGTCCCGGTGCCCCAATGGCAGTCGGTTGACGAAAGGATCGTCGCAACGGATCGCGGCTGCATCGTCATCCATTCCCAGCCCGCCGCCGCAACAAACAAGAGACTGGCGGCAATCCAAGGCAGGTAGCGGGTTAGCCGAGACAAACCAGCGGCTGGTTCGGCGGGGCAAACAGGGGGCAACGGGTGCTCCGGAATGCCATTCCAAATCAACGCTGCATCTTGGTTCGCATGTTCGATGTAGTCATCGAGCAACTCATCCGAGGCGTGCAGCAGTGTTTGCAGCTCCTCCGTTTCCGCTTGAGTCGCCACACCGTCCAAAAAGGCGTTTCGCAACCGATCAAATCGTTCACGCTGGGTCATTGGAGCGAATTCCTTCGAGAGAAAGAGTGCGGTCAACACATGCGTGAAGTGCCTCACGGATACGGCTTAACATTTTGTAAACGGCATCCACGCTGGATCCCATCTCCTCTGCGATATTTTCCACTGGCACCCCCTGCCGGTAACGTTGTTCCACAAACGCTCGCTTGCGTTCGGGAAGCTTCTGAACACAACCTTCCAACGCATCCAACCGACGCTGCAAATAGGCCGATCGTTTCTCTTGCCGCTCGGAAATCAACATCACGGTCTCGGTATCGAAGTGGGGTCGTTTAGCCCGTCGCTTCGACGTGAAAGCTCGGACTTGATTGAGCGCCACCGTGCAGGCCCACGCCCGAAAATTAGTCCCCGGTTCGAATCGTTCGTACTCTCGCCAAAGCACGAGGTTGGTTTCCTGCAGCACTTCATCCGCGTCCGTTCGATTGGGGATGAGCGAATGGATGTAGTAAAACAGCGAGCGTTGAGACTCGGTCAAGAGCTGAATGAATTCGGTCGTTGCCTGGTCGTTGTCACTCATCAGTTGTTGCGTTGATTCCTTCACGGCGTCGTTTGCCTGGAAGTTCATTCCTTTGTTGCGGTTGCTACTGAGTGTGGCAGATCCAGCTTCGCTAAAAACAGATCTGCAATCTTTCGAGCGGTGGTGATATTTTCCAAGTCATAGCGAATGTTGCCGTCACGCTCGGAGCCCCCACCGTGCCCCGTCAATTCCAAGATCGCATGAGGACTCTCACGATCGACATCAATCAGCGCCGTGTACAGCAACGATGGTTGCCCCCACTCCCGTTCTTGCCACTCATCGTTCGAATCGCCCGGCAGATTGAATTCCACACAAACGACAAATCGGTTTCCTTCCCCTGGCCGGAGATACTGATCCAATTCGAAACTGTGATTCTTAGTGGCCCCTGTCAATCCATCGACGTCCCCATTGGGATCGACGCCAGAGACCATTGTGTAGGCGTGCCGCCAAATCGGAAGCACATCGCTGCGGCGAAGCAATGATCCATCACCGGCAGAAGCGGTGCGTGAAACGACTTCACTGTACGCAAGCCCTTCGTCCAGGTACAACGTCTCAATCATGGTTCCGGTTGTGGATTCCACCCAAACCGCCGTCGCAGGCAGGCGATCCAGCGACGTTAAATAACCAAGATGAATTGAAAGCATCGCGTCCGATTCTCGTTTGGGTTTTCTCACAACGATCCGCTGATGCGGCGACAATTCGCCAAAGCCCACCAGCGAAGACGCCCGCACAATCTGGCTTCGCTGGCGAGTCTCATAGCTTTGATCCATCAACCAATTGGTAGGCGGGATCGCGGCAACCGAGGCCACCAGAATCACCGCCCAAAACCCAAGCACGCTTGCCTTTCGCATCAGCCCCATCGCTTTTGATTGCCTCGATGCAATGGATCGAAAGTAGGTGAGTCGGCTCAACACGTGCTTTGTCACCAAGACGACACACACGACCCCGGAGACCACATGCAATCGCGTGTTGGTTTGCGAAAATGGCAGCGTGAACGCCAGCACCCCGGTGACAATCAGGGTGCTGAACGAAAACAGCAAGGCTAGATTCACCCAGTGTCTCATCAGGACGAGCGATCCTCAAAACCGATCAGACTGCGAAGTTCGCGAACATGCTTCTGACCAACTTCTCGAGGCGTTGCTTGGTAAGCCTTGCACAACGACGCGGCGTACCCGGTTGCAACTCCCATTTGCCCGCAAGTGTTCATGACACGAGGTCCAGCCAATCCGATGTGGGAACAACTGAAACAGCGTCCGGCCATCATCAGATTATCGATGTCCTTCGAATACAGACTTCGGAATGGAACAAAGTATTCTCCACCGGTTTTGTAGAACAACGCTTTGGATAAGAAATCGACCGGGTTGCCCTGCAAGACTTGTTGGTAGTGCGAGTCAATCTCCCGCGTTTCGACCACCACCGCATCCTCGAACTCTCGTCGTTCAGCGGCATCGTTCATCGTGTAAATGTGATCGCCCATCAGACGTCGCGATTCGCGTTTGCCACCAACGAACGAAACCCATTTCAAGGTCCAGGGTGCATTCTTGGGATGGCGTTTGGCATTTGCAAACGAACCGTAGATCGCACGCAACATGTGGTCACGGATGGTTTCCGCATCGTCGATTTGGTCCAAATCGTTTTTGGAGTACTCCCAGTACCATTCTCCCGCGGTCGCTTCGTGATTCTTCGCCACCGGCATCGCCCAAGGCACATCGGGAAAAACGCTACGTTGGTTTGTTTTCTCAGCATTCCAAAGCACCGACGTTCCCATCACACGTTTGTCGGGATTTTCGGGACTCCAAAGGTCGCCGTGCTTGTCCCATTTTTCACCGAACTCCCTATGCGATTCGCGGCCGATTCGGTATTCGGCTCCTGCCCAATACCCCAGCCAACCGTCACC
>NZ_JBICHO010000566.1:0-6040 GCF_043100905.1 Rhodopirellula sp. JB055
AACCACCACCAAAGTTGTCCGCGGCAAGGATTACGAATGACTGATAAAGAACCGGCGAAGGAGCGTAACCGAACTTCGACGCAAAAGCGCCCACGTCGGATTGCCAAACCACTTCGCCGTTCAAATCAACTGCGGTGACAAAGATGCGTTCCTGGTTGAGGAACGCGTTCACGATCAACTCGCCATCAGAAGCGGGAGTGCCATTGGCGTTGGTGGCTTTGTTGTGAACTTCTCGGGCCGATGGGAAGTTGCCTTCGTGGATCACACGTCGCCACTTTTCGACTCCCGATCCCAAATCATACGAGACCAACATTTGTTGTTGCTTCGAATCGTCAGCCGTTCCCAAAACGACTTGATCACCGATCACGATCGGGCTGCTGTGACCGCGGCCTGGAATGTCGGCTTGCCAAACGATGTTGGTGGAATCGTCCCAGGTCGTTGGAGGCGTGGCATCACCGGCCCGTCCATCCATGCTGGGACCACGCCACTGCGGCCAAGCCAAATCAACCTCAGGCGTTTCGCGAATTTGCAACGCCACGCCACTATCGCTGATCGAAACCTCATCAACCGGCGTGGACTTCCTACATGCAGAGAATCCGAGAACAACGACGGCCAAACCAAAGAACCAAAGCAAATGGCCTGAATGGCGAAAGGTCAATCGTTTCATCGAGAATTCTCCAGCGAGTTCATTTTTTGTTTTTCGGCTTGGCGGGTTGCACTTTTTTCTTACCAGGGCCAACTGGTTCCACAAACATACCGTGCTCGAAAATCACCGGTTCGCTCATTCGAGGATCGCCGGTCCGTTTCAGCTCGCCGATCAAACGATCGTTGAGTTGCTTTTCGGTTTCCGCGTGGTCGGAGTGCCCGGCAAGGTTGTTCAAGCAATCCGGATCGGACTTCAGGTCATACATTTCGATCCGAGGACGACGTCCCACCATGAACTGAAATGCTTCCGGGTATTTTTCGCGGTTCAACGCAACGAAAGCCTTGGTCGGACTCGCATCGAGGTCCGCGTACGCCGCGAAAGTGTTTTCACGCAGCGCTTCTTCCGAAGGAAATTCCTCGGCATCGATTTCGGGACCGTCACCCATCGGAGTTCGTTCGGGCTCAAAATTGATGATGTACAACCAATCGTCGGATTGAATGGCTCGCTGTGGATAAGGCGTTGCCCCTTCACGTGCCTTTGCGACGTGTCGTTCTCGACCGGTGAAGACCGCGTCACGCGAAGGATCGATTCGGCCCGATTTTTCGCTCGTCAAAAGCGGTGTGATCGGACGGGCGATCATGCTTGCGGGAGCTTCGACGCTAGCCACTTCCAAGAACGTGGTGGCCAATTCGGGCAACGAAACAAAGTCCGTCACCACGCGATTGGAATGCTCAACGCCGTTTGGCCAACGAACCGCAAGCGGAACGTGCGTTCCAAAGTCGTACAAATTGCATTTACCACGCGAAACGCCGGGAACCCCGTGATCGCCGCTGACGACCAGCAGCGTGTCAGCGGCGATGCCGAGCCGCTGCAGTTCTTCGTCCAAAACAACCAGCGCGGCATCAAACGCCATCGCTTCGCCGAGATAGTCGGCAAAGTCTTCTCGGATCTCAGGGACGTCGGGCAGGTAAGCGGGCAACTTGCCTTTCAAGTCATCCGGATTGATGCCCCAAAGTTCATGTCCGCTCTTGGCAATCCACTTTCGGTGTGTGTTGGTGGGTCCAAACCAATAGCAAATCGGCGAATCGCCATCGAGTTTTCCGTCGTTGTCAGCGTCCAAGAAATTGCGAATGTTCTGGCGAACTTCGTCAAACAGTTTCGCTTTTGCTGCGTCGCGATCTTCGGCCTTCATCACAAACTGCGAGAAGTTATTGAACTTCGACCCCGCTTTGTTGGATGCCGTTCGTGAACCACCGTATGGAGCGTTGCCGGGTCGCCCAGGGCTCCAGACTTTGTAGGTATGCCCAATTCGGTACCCAGATTCCTCCAACAACAACGGGTAGGCTGGCAACGAGAAATCCCAGACCGCGCCGAGCAGAATCGATGCCTTGTCACATCGCCAAAACGGTTGGCCGGACATCAGCGAACTTCGGCAGGGCGTGCACGATGGTGCGCTGACAAACGCGTTGGTGAACAACACCCCGTCGCGTGCGATCGAGTCGAACTTGGGAGTCGAGATCACTTCGCTCGCGGTGCCCGGAAAGTGCTTTGCATAGGCACTCGCGTAGCAGCCCCAATCGTCTGCGAACGCCATCACGATGTGTGGCCGCGAAGCCTTTGTTTCGGATGACTCTGTTTGAGCAAGGGCTGGCGTGGCAACCAACATTAGCAAAGCGACAAACAGCAAACGGGAACGTTGCCGATGGAACATGGCATTCTCCGACGGAAAAGATTCAGGTGGGATGATGGGGAGGGATCGAAACGGGTGGCAATCAAGGTGCTCACGCGTCTCGAAGAATCATCCTAGCCAACATCCCACGCGATCGCAGAACTTCCCACGAAAATGACCCCCATTCGGACGAAAAAACGTCTGGGCCGGTGCCCTGACCGGTGGCTTGCCCGTGGACAAGCTGGCTCAGCCGTCCCGACCGCCTCGACGTTCCAGCATTTTGCGCTCGGCTTGGCGGCGATGAGACTCAACCATCTCCTTGAGAAGTTGCTCGACCGATTTCACATCCGGAATCCCAAGAAACCCAATCTCCTCGGAGTGGCTGGTTCCTTCCGAATCGGTCCATCGTTTCGCGTTGAAGATCAGGTCGCCCGATCCATCGGCAGATTGCTTTCGGTAGACGGTCCGCAGCTCGCGGGGATGAAAACTTCGGATCGTCATTCGAAACCCACCGACAAACGTGATCGCTCGTTGGTCGGTCAACAAATAGACGGTCTTGAAAGCGTTGCGATAGGCCCAGATTGGCGTCGACAACATCGCAAAGCCAATCAAGACAAATGGAACGCCGAACAAGGCGAAGAAGTCGACTCCGCGGTCGAACTTCGGCACTTGGAATCCCAAAGCACTGGCAACCCAAAACAAAGAAAACGCCGTCCACACGACAGCGAACGCAAACGTGGCCGTTGAACCAGCGGTGAAGAATCGCGGCTTGGGCGTCTCAGCCCACAGAATGGTCTCATCGGGAAGAAGCTCTTCACGAACCAATTCCGCCAACCAAGGTGACACCGTATCGGGGATCATCGCCTTGGAACGACGCTCGTTGCGATTCAAAGGAAGCTGTGCACCCATCGAAACAACCTTGCCTCATAAGCGAGTTGGTTCATCGACCATTTGATACGCGTCAGAATTTAACACGATTCCAGATCGCCCGTCGCGTCTGGCAACGGCACCACCCGTTGTCAGCAGACGTAAAAGGAAAGTGATGTGATTGCTTGGTAGAAGACGTAGCCACTCTCTAAAAACGCCAGTTTGCCACCGATGGGAACGGCGGTGGTTCTAAGGTATTCTTCTGCTCTCTCGTATTCAGCAGCATCTCCAGAGTCGGGTAGCGAAATTCGTCAAGAGTTTCGTTGCCCAAACAGACTCGCCGAAAGTCTTGACGACTTCCGCTACGAATGGCGAGTGATCCACAGCAAAAAACCTTTGGCCTCCATCCAATCCAGCCCCATGCCCGAGCCCTCCTGCCGATCAGTTGCGATCATCGGTTTGGGATTGTTGGGTGGGAGTGTCGCGCTGTCGATTCGCAGGCGTTGGCCGTCCGTCCGACTGACCGCCTGCGCCCGATCGCCTGAAACGCGGGCATTGGCTCTGGATCGCGCGATTGTAGACGAAGTTTTCGACCGCCCCGATGCCGCCGCGAACGGCTGTGATCTGGCCGTGATCGCCACGCCAGTCAACCGGATCGCGACGCTGGCCCAGACACTTGCAGGCCAATTTCCGGAGCTGACCCTGACCGACGTCGGCAGCACCAAAGGCGGTTTGGTCCGCGAATTACGGGGAACGGCGTCGGCGAAACAGTTCGTTCCGGCTCACCCGATCGCGGGAAGCGAAAAAAGCGGAGCGGAGCACGCTCGGGCGGACCTTTTCGACCACAAACCCATCGTGATCACCCCCAGTGGCGAAGAACTGCCGCAGCACATCACCGCTGTGACCGAATTTTGGCGAGCCACCGGCGGACGAATTGTCACGATGTCGGCCGAACAGCACGATGCCACCTTGGCATTGACGTCTCATTTGCCACACTTGCTGTCGTCGCTCGCCGCACGCCAAATCACTCGCGAAATGCTCGCCTTGGTCGGCACCGGCTGGCTCGACACCACTCGCGTGGCGGCGGGGGATGCGGACCTTTGGACCGCCATCGTTTCCGAGAACCGCGACGCGATCCTGAGTGCGATCGAACAATCCCGGTCGGACTTGGACACACTGCAAACCATCGTGGACCAGGGCGACGACATTGCCCTGCGAACCTGGCTCGACGCCGCCAAACAAATTCGACAATCCGCTCAAACCTGACCGCGACCACCTGCGGCCAAGCTTGCCGGATCCTTTTCCGTCTCCATCCTCATTCTCTGATTTCGCATCATGCCGCTTTGGCAAATCGACATTCATCCTGCTCCCGGTCAAATCGATCGACTCGGCGAACAAACGGCTCGTGAGATCCATGAACTCGGATTGGGCGACGACCTGCTGATCGCCGCTGCACGGGGATACTTGATCCAAGCCGACATCGACGAAGCTTCTGCCAGCGAAATTGCCTCAACGTTGCTGGCCGATTCCATCACCGAATCGGTCGTCGTTGGGCATCCTGGCAAAGACGCTTCGCAGGTCGAAGCGGACCTGTCCGAAGCTCCCGAATCGCTGATGGAACTGCTGGCGGAACGCGGCATCGAATCCGAACCGCACCTGGTGCACGTGATGCCCAAACCCGGTGTGATGGATCCTGTCGCGGCGAGTACCCAAGGCGCGCTCGCCGATCGCGGTGTTGAAGGCAGCACAGTCAAAACGTTCCGCAAATTCTGGATCGCGGGCGTCGACGAAGCTCAACTGGAAACGATCTGCCGCCGCGCTCTGTCAAACGATTCCATCGAAGCGTTTGTGATCGGGCCGTTGATGATGGACCGATTGGATGTCGGCTCGGCGGGCGAATTTGAATTGGTGCACGTGCCGATTCGCGAACTCGATGAAGCCGGATTGGAAAAACTTTCCAAGGAAGGCCAGCTTTACCTGACGCTGGTCGAGATGCAAACGATCCGCGATCACTTCGTCGAACTGGGACGTGACCCAACCGACATCGAATTGGAATCGGTCGCCCAAACTTGGTCGGAACACTGCAGCCACAAAACACTGGCTGGCCGGATTCACTACAAGGGTCCTGGTGCCGATGGCACACCGGGCGGCGACGAACGCCAGTACAACAACATGCTCAAAGAAACGATCTTTGAAGCAACTCAAACCATTCGTCGCTCCCTGGGCGATGACGATTGGTGCGTCAGCGTGTTCAAGGACAACGCGGGCATCGTGACCTTCGACGAACAAGACCACGTGTGCTTCAAAGTCGAAACGCACAATCACCCGTCGGCGCTCGAACCTTACGGCGGAGCCAACACCGGAATCGGTGGCGTCATCCGTGACCCGATGGGCACGGGCATGGGAGCCAAACCGATCTGCAACACCGACGTGTTCTGCTTCGCTCCACCGGACGTCTCGCCCGAAGCATTGCCGCCTGGCGTGCTGCATCCCCGCCGCGTCATTCAAGGCGTCGTGTCCGGCGTGCGTGACTACGGCAACCGAATGGGGATTCCCACGGTCAACGGTGCGGTCTACTTCGACGAGCGTTATCTCGGCAACCCGCTGGTTTACTGCGGCAACGTCGGCATCATTCCCGTGGGCATGGAAGACAAAGAAGTCAAACCCAATGACTTGATCGTCGCTGTCGGTGGACGCACCGGGCGAGACGGCATCCACGGGGCAACGTTCAGCAGTGCGGAACTGACCAGCGAATCCGAATCGCTGTCCGGCGGTGCCGTTCAAATCGGCAACGCGATCACCGAAAAGATGGTGCTCGACGTGCTGATGCAGGCTCGCGATCGCGGCTTGTACAACGC
>NZ_JBICHO010000567.1:0-7135 GCF_043100905.1 Rhodopirellula sp. JB055
GAGGCACTCGAATCGGATCGCCCGTGTTCTGCGGTCCTGCATCCGCGAAATCAGCGGCCAGGTCACCGACCGACATGCCGGCTTCGGTCACCGCTTCGCTGCCAATCGATTCGTCACCCAACGTGAGCTGCGGAACCGCTGGCGTCGGATCAGAAACGTCAGGTGCAGGCGGAGGAGACGGCGGCGTCTTGGCCGATGGATGGGTGCTCGGCGGATCGATTTGCACGAAGGAATTGCACTTCGGGCAATTCACAATCGTGCCGATCAGAGCCGGGTTGCTGACCTTCAATCGAGACAGGCAACTGACGCACTGAACTGCGAAGGGTTGAAAATCATCACCGGAAGAAGCCGCGTCAACCAACGATCACTTCCCGCCCGCTTCCGCGATCATGCTGGAAACTTCGACCGACACCAACGCCGACGGCAGCGCGTAGCTGACCACACGACCGGCGCGAGCGATGTTCACCCCGATGACTTGGCCATCGCTATTGAGCAACGGGCCGCCACATTGATCGGGGTTCAAAACCGTGTCGTGCTGCAGGACTTCTTCGAATCCCGACAATCGGATGTTCCTGGCTCCGTTGACGCGAGCGTCATTTTCCGACTCGGTGACAATCGATGCTTCCCGCATTTTGGCAGACAATTCTTTCGTGTCCCCATCGCGAACGATGGTCAACTGAACGATCTCGCCAGGGAACATGCGTCGCAACGTCGACATCACCGCGTCTTTGTTGTTCTGCATTTCCCCGTTGATGGCGATGATCCGGTCTCCTGATTCCAAACCGGCTTCGGACGCACTGCTGTTGGGAAGGATTTGTTCGACTTGTGCACCGGCGGTGGATGCATTGGGATTCAATTGGACCCCCAACATGCCACGATGTTCAACGCGACGTGGTCCAGCGCCCATGACGCCCAACCCAATCACACGATTCGTTCGGTCGGGACTGATCAAGAAACTGCCGACGACCGGAACCGAAGAAGTCAACGTTACCGGACGAAGCATTGGCAAGGTGCCCGTGTTATCGCGCTCGATCACCAGCAACGCCAAATCGCTACGTCGCCGGACAGCCGCCACACGGGCCGGGAACATCCGGCCATCCCGAAGTCGCACGCGAATCGGGTCGTTGGACAATTCACTGCGTTTGGTGATCACGTATGCGTCGGTTGTTGCCACCGCCGCCCCGCCCATCAAACTGGATTTTGCGACCACAGTACCAAGCGCCACCGGACGTCCACCACAGATCACACCGACGACGCCATCGGCCGCACGCTCTGCGATTGGACGCACCAATTGCATCATCTCGCCATTGTCGCGGCGATGCATGACTCGTTCGACCAAACGTTCTTGCAACCAAGCTGGCACGGACGCGCCATCTTGGGCACTCGCTGGTGCCGCCGTCGAGGCAGCCACAAGAGCCAACATCGACAACGACATGAGTGCTCGGTTCAGCGGTCTGATTCCAGTTGGTTTCTGCACATCAGTCTCCACGGCCAATCTCCACAATGACTTTGACAGGTTGGCCATCACGTCGCAGCCAAATCTTCACTCGTTCACCGGGCATCGTGTCGGACACCGCAGCCTTCAATGATTCAAAATCGGTGATGTCGACATCGCCAAACGTCACCACTTGGTCCACTTGGTCCCCTTCGCGAATTCCACCTTGCTCGGCAGGCGATCCCGGCCCGACTCGCACGACGTTAGCGATTCCGCCTTCGCTGTTGCCTCGGATCCCGAGCACCGGACGAAAGCCTGGCAAAAATCCCCAAGCGTTGCCGCCCTGCATCCGGTCCCAGTGTTCATTGTAGTGGTCCACGGGAACGTGCAAGTTGTCTGCAACATCGTTTCCGATCCGGCTATGCACCGCGATCAATTTTCCAGACAAGTCGAACAACGGCCCGCCGGAGTCACCGCCGATCAACGCACAATCGGTTACCAATCGATCCGGGTACACCGCCAAGATGCGGCCCACGCGAGTCACCATGCCTCGGTCGGCTTCATAGCCACCAGGATGCCCGGTCGCGATGCACCACATGCCAGAACTCAAATTCTCGCTGGTTCCCAAAGAAGCATGTGGCCATCCGATTTCACGCCCCGCCGAATCACGAGCGTTCTGGCCAGGATCGATCTTCATCAATCCCGCGTCCACACTGCGATTCATCCCCAAGGTTTTCGCCGTCACCGTGCGGCCATCGTTGAGCGTCAACATCGCCGACTTGCCAGGCCGCATCGCCACATGAGCGGCAGTCAAAACATAACCGGTTGGCGTGATGATCACGCCGCAACCTTGAGCAGGACCAATCTGAACGCTGACCGTGCAAGTTTCTGCCGCGGCGGCAACGCGTTGCTGTTGGCGTTGCAACAACCGCAGTTGATCCAACGATGTCGGCACACCGCCCTCTTTCACCAACTGTTTCAATTCCTGGGGTGGCTCGATGTAGGTGCCACCGGAACGAGCCGCGAACGCCTGACGGGCTGAAGTCCCCGAAGCGGATTCTTGGACAAACGCGTTGTGCGTGACCGGGCCTGATGGGACCACTCGAGGGGCACTCTGCGCCGGCGGAACCAACGTCGCCCCAGGTGGCAGGGGTGGTGCACCGATCGCCGAAGGCACTCCCGATATGATCTGCGCAGACCCCGTGGACAAGGGCATCGCCAGGGCGAACAAAAAGAAACTGGCAATCAGCCTCAGTCCGAGCGTGTCGTGATATGGCATCGCGTGATTCATCAGGAGGAAAGACGGACGGTGTTCATTGTACCCCAACGACCAGCAGTTGGTTCAAGGTCTTGCCGCTCGCGACGACGTCGTTCAGGCGATAAAGTACCGCTGCAATGCGTTCAATCCAAACAAACTCCGGAATCGTTGCGACCGAATGTTTGATCGGAAACGTGCCGAAGGACGCTTCGTGCTGTTCGCTCGGGCCGCAGATCGCTTGGATGCCTCGATCATTCCAAACGTTCACGTCCCGTGTCACTTCGTTGCGTTTTTCTTTGGAATCCGCCGTTTTTCGGACGCCTAACTGGGCACCCTGAGTTTCCGCTCGTCGTTTCGAGCCTCAAACGAATCTCAGATTCGCCCCCGTTTGTTCGTCTTTTCCGACCGGTTCCGTCGTCCCTTTCCTCGCCCACCGTCTGATCTGTCATGTCAAAATCGTTGCTCATCGTCGGTTGCGGGTACCTGGGTTTGCGAGTCGGGCGAATGGCCCACCAAGCAGGCTGGCAGGTCGCCGCGACCACCCGATCGCGGTTCGAGACGTTGTCCGCCGAAGGATTCACTCCCGTCGCGTTCGACTGGAACGATTCGCGAACGCTGAAGAACTTGCCGGAAACGACCCACGTTCTGATCGCAGTCGCTTATGATCGCCACAGCCGCGTTGATCGTTTCACGTCTCAAGTCGATGGGCTGGCCCGTTTGACTCGACACTTGGACCACGGTCGATCGCCGCAGCAATCGCCGGACGTTTGTTACATCAGCACCACCGGTGTCTACCATCAATCCGGAGGCCTATGGGTGGATGAAACGTCGCCCACACATCCTTCGCGGGCAGGCGGCAGAGCGCACTTGGCCGCAGAAGCCAAACTCCGATCGCTTCGACACGATCGCTCGACGACGACACTGCGTCTGGCAGGAATCTATGGGCCCGGACGCGTCCCCAGGGCAGCCGACGTGATCGCCGGTCGCCCCATCGCTTCCCCACCCGGTGGTCACTTGAATTTGATCCACGTCGATGATGCCGCGACCGCGGTGATGAACAGCTTCGACCGTTCCGCTGCGGATGCAAAACAGCGTTGCCCGCTGTATGTGGTCAGCGACGACGAACCGGTTGTGCGCCGCGAGTTCTATCGCCAGATCGCGAAAGACACCCACTCGCCAGAACCGACCTTTGTCGATCCCGCTGCGGATTCTGGCGTTCGCTTCCGCAGCGAATCCAACAAACGAATTTGGAACCGCCGCGTTCGCCGCGATTTGCTTCCGACGATGAAGTACCCAACCTATCGTCAGGGACTTCACGACGTTCTCGCAAATCTCGCCTCCACTCGATAACTCCCGATTGGAATCCCCCCAGCGATCTGGCCGGTGGATCCTGCGACCGAAACAACGTCCTACAACAACGGGGTTGGTTCAGGTGCCGGTTCAGGTTCCGGTGTTGGTTCGGGCTCAGGAGTTGGGTCCGGATCCGGGCTCGGCTCTGGCTCAGGAGCAGGTTCTGGCTCCGGTTCAGGTTCCGGCTCGGGTGCTGGTGGCGGCGGAGGTGTCGGAATGGTGCGGCTCATCACCATGGCGGATCGTTCCGTCAACAACCTTGCTCGGCCAAGCAGACTTTCACCAAACAAACCTGGGCTGATCCAAGTGTTTCGCACCAACGGAATGCCGACTCGCACTTCGACTTCCGAGGTGCCTTCGGCGATCTCTTCGGGAATCACGGTCACCTCTGCATCGCGAATGCCAACCGCCCCCATGTGCGCCTGCACAACGTCGCGTACCTCTTCCGAAGTCGCTCCCGTGATGATTCCACGACGGGCGCCGATGTAAGCGGCGTGGTCCGCCGAATGCCGAAGCATCGCCACACGCGTCAACTCGATCCCGGAAACCAAGATGCCGAACAGCACGGTGGAGACAACTGCCATCTCAACCACCGTCGCCCCACCGCGTCGATGGGTCGACAAAGCAGACCGTTGAAACCTGGTTTTGATCATGATGCAAGAACGCGAAGCGGAAAACAAAAGAGAGAGGAGAGAGGGACTCATTGGGTCATCAACGACGGAAGCTTCTTCGCGATTTGCTCAAAAGCACTTTGCAGTTGGCTCGCGTCGGTGGCGTGAAAGTGTTCTCCGCCGCACGCGGTTGCCAGATTCGCCATCCGCGATTGGTCCGCGTCTTGGCTGAAGGTGATCGTGAACAACGTCACCCCCGAATTTTTCAAGGCCCAGGTCATGCTCTCGGGACTCATCCCCGTGTTGTGATGACCATCGGTCAGCAACACCATCGTCCGCACCGCGTAGGGCCGAGCATGTGCGGCATCGGTGAGCGCTGACAAACCTGACTGCAACCCGTAACCGATGCTGGTGCCTCCGCCATCGAACTGATACGAAACGCTGTCGAGCTGACTGGCAATCTCCGTGTAAGAGTGAGTCAGCTCGCAATCACGGCTCGCTTCCGTGGCATAGGTCGCCAAACAAAGTTTTTCGGATTGCGGGGATGACTCGAGAAAGCCATTGAATGCGTTGACCGATGCGACCAAATCCAACCATCGTGAGTTAGGAGGCACAGGTTGCCCGTACGCCCATCCAGGCGGCGCAGCAGCCGGATTCACATAAGGATCAGGCGTTTCATCGCTCGCGTAAGCCATCGATCCACTCCGATCAATCACCAACGAAACATCCATCGTGCTCTGAGTGCTCACGGCAACTCGTTGAGGACGAATCTCCAAATGTGTTCCAAGGGTCGGAAACAAAGGTGAGAAAACAGCGTCAGGAGCGTTCGCCAAAGACAGGGTCGTCAAGCGAACCGCATTTCCCATCTCGCTCCCTTCGGTCAGCGGCTCAAAGCTATACCCCTCGTCCAAACTTTCGCGGACGCTGACACCGAATTCCAGATCGCCCATGTTGATCGGAACGACTTGCCCAGCAACCGGATTCCGGGCCGCTGCTTCTCGAGCCGCCTCCAACGCAGCGTTCTTGTCACCGGTTTGAACGTACATCCGCCCCGCCGCACACACAGCGGCGTCTGTGACCACTTGGCTGTCCGCTGTGACCGCTTCGACGTAAGCGATGTTGATGGAGTAAGCCGCTAAAATCAACAACACCGGCAACATGATCACCAGCAGCACAATGACCGCTCCTTCACGTTGACTGGACCGCTCTTTCAATCGATTCATCGTTCTTAATTCCCAATCACGGTTTCTGAAGAGTCACCGACTCGGTCAAGTCATAGTTTCCGAATCCCCAGCCGCCCATGAGAGAGTTGGATGAGAATGGGGCTTGAACTTCCACCGTGAACCAATCTCCTGAATCCAACGATTGCGGATCCATTGGGTCCATGACCACGACGATGTCGTTCAAACGCTGATCCGTTCCCAACGTGTCGCATTGCCATTCCACGTTTTCAGCCTTCGCGTCTGGCAGCACGCCGACACGAGCGCCTTCGTAGGCGACCATTTTCATCTTTTGCTGCAACCGGATCATGGTGCACGCTTCAACCGTGCCCATCATGACCACGAGTAACAACGGCAGTCCCACGGCCAATTCCGTGACGGCGATCCCGTTGCGATGCATTGATTTGTTTCGAGTGACCATGGAGAAGGGGTTCCCACTTAGGTGATGTCATGGGTCCGCGACGATGGCGAACAAATGCATCCTACGTCACAAAAACCCACCAATCGGCGAACCTTCAAACGGAAGCAGGCAATCTCAGTGCCCAAACCGCCTGTTCCCAGAGCAATCCGATCGAATCTTCCGATTGCAGCAATCCCAACGAATGCTCCACTCAACAGGATTGTCCAACAAACCGGGGCGACAACCAAGACGAAACATCGCCATGCGATGCGCAAGGGACAAGCTTGGCGGCTAGTCTTTCGCCTTGTTCAACCGCGTGGCCTACTACTCCCGTAGCGCCAGCCCAATGGCACATCCTTTCCCAATTCCCCCTCCCCGTGGGAAGGTCGAGCGAAGCGAGGGGAGAGCTACACACTGAGTTTTAGAATCGCCCTCCCAGGCCCAAAGCGGGCCACCCCACCCTGAAGGTGAAGTAAGTGGCATTCAGCGCCAACCGTCAAGACTTGCCGATCTCCCGAATCCAACGAAACTCTTGGCGAGTTTCGCTACCGTGAAATGGAGCACTGCCGCAAACTGGGGCCAAGACGAAGGCCCACGTTAGAGAGCAAGGCCCGAGCTGAAACTTTTGAAGTTGCGTTTTTGCGTGAGGCATTGGCGTCTTCATAACCCGACGCGTTAGTTTTGAAGTTGCGCTTTTGCGTGAGGCATTGGGTTTTTCATAACCCGACGCGTCAGTTTTGAAGTTGCGCTTTTTGCGTGAGCTTCGCCAGATTGGTATTGCAATGAAAGGCGGGGCCAACCCATGACGAGTTGCTTGTGTTTACACCCTTCACGTTGAAGGCCCCACCAATGATCATCGTC
>NZ_JBICHO010000568.1:0-5208 GCF_043100905.1 Rhodopirellula sp. JB055
AGAAGCCCTCTGTGTTCCGCTGCAAGGTCGATACGAAATCGTTGGCATGTTGTATGTCGACACTTACACCACGCCAGGCGAACTGGTTCGCAAGGGCGGGGCAACGCGTTTCCACGATGAACACTTGCGGCTGATCACCGCCGTGGGACATCAAGCCGCACTCGCGATCGAAGACACGTTTTATTACTCAGCACTCCTCCAGGGCGAACGCTTGGCCGCCATGGGGCAAACCATCGCGACGCTATCACACCACATCAAGAAC
This sequence comes from Rhodopirellula sp. JB055, assembly GCF_043100905.1. Lineage (NCBI taxonomy): Bacteria > Pseudomonadati > Planctomycetota > Planctomycetia > Pirellulales > Pirellulaceae > Rhodopirellula > Rhodopirellula sp. JB055. Next base: position 263 of record NZ_JBICHO010000568.1, read on the forward strand.
ATCCTGCAAGGCGTTCGAGGTGGCAGCTACTTGATCGAATCAGGGTTGCAAAAGAACGACACCGAAGCGATTCGTAAAGGTTGGTCGATTGTTGATCGCAATCAGGAGCGAATCAGCAACCTCGTGCTCGACATGCTGACGTTCTCGAAAGAACGCGAACCGGAACTGCAAGAAGGCAACCTCAACGAAGTCGTCAGTGATGTGGTCGAGCTCATGCAGAGCAGGGCAGGGCAGGGCGAAATCGATTTGGTGTCAGACCTGGAAGCCACACTGCCGATCGCAACCTTTGACGGCGAGGCCATTCACCGCGCTGTCCTGAACCTGGTCACCAATGCCATCGACGCGGCTTCCAAGCAGGTGTTGGTCAAAACATTTTACGATGCTGCTCAAGGCTGGATCGTGGATGTGGAAGACGACGGTGAAGGCGTTCCCGAAGAAGACCGCGAACAAATCTTCTCGCTGTTTGAATCCAAGAAAGGTGCTCGTGGAACCGGGTTGGGCCTGCCCGTCAGCGCCAAAATCCTGCGTGAACACGGTGGTTCTTTGACCGTCGAAGACTCGCCCAGTGGCGGAGCTCGTTTTCGAATGATCCTGCCTGCCACCGGCACCGACATTAACGAACTCTCACGCAGCGAGACCCAAGCGTAGGCACGGCTAGAACGGCGTGAAGGACAGTTGAAGATTGAAGATTCACCCTCCAACTTAACTGCCTACACCAGGGAGAAGCTTTACCATCTGGGACTTTGGAGAACGATTTCCTCTCCTTGCATCCAAACGAGCTTCCCATGAAAACCGCTTGTGCTTCCGTGGCCGTCATGCTGCTCGCCACAACGTTTGCCTTTGACGCTCAATCAGACGAGCCCCCCAACCCCACAAAAACCGTTGCAGGGCAAACCCAGCTTAGGAAGCAACTGATTCAGACGCTCGAGGAGATCGACAAGCTGCGACTGGCCGAATACCAAGAGAGAGGGGCATCCGATTGCGTCCAATGCCGTCACTTGAACTGCAACGAGTCAAAGAACTCCGAAGGTTTGTCCAGCTCACTCTCGTTTGAAACTGGCTCACGCTGGCCTCCGACTAAGTCTCGAATCTCGGAGTAGGGTGAGTAGGTTGCCACGACGAGGTTTCCCTCGTGCAGATAAACCTCACAGGGCGATCCCTTCAGGAAACCCGCCCCGGATTGCATGGTGCCGGCAATTCCATCGACACCGGATCGAGTGATGGGGTGCGAACTGGACAACCGGATCAGCATGTCCTGCGCCAACTCTTCAATGGAGATGTTGGGAGGAATGGCGGCAGGCAACTGGGCCACCACCAGCGAATACTGAGATCCAGTTTCTTTCCTTCTGCCCATTAACTCATGAACCGTTGTTCCGGGGAACTGCTGGGACTTGTCTCGTCGATCTTCGCCGGCCGGCATGTTGATCGTGTAGCCTTTGAATTGCACCGATGTCCAACCGCTGTGACGCGACCCTAGATATTTGATCGCAAAAACTCCTCCTGCACACAACAAGACGCACAACACCCCAAGGCCTGCGATCGTGCTGATGATCTTCACAACCGCTTTGGATCCACCATCTCGCTTTTTCGCGGCTTTGGGCGGTTGGTAAACGGTGACCGGTCCCGAGGGACGAAAGACCGAGCTCGGCGGTGCCGCTGCTGAAGAACCTGAACCTGGCAGGTTATCAAACAGATTTTCTTCGGGAACATGGACCGTCACAGGAGCCCGCACGGAGAGCATCAGCTCGCACTTCGGGCACTTCACCTTCAACGCCCCCGTCGCGACGGGAAGCTGCAAGGTCGTCTTGCAACGAGGGCACACGATACGATGTCCGGTCATCGAAACTCCCACGTGGTCCATCACGCGAGAAGTGATGCGACGGTCAATAAGGTTCCGACATCAGTCTAACCCAACGCAGCAGCGAGTGCTTCTCGCATCACCGGCAGCACACGGTCTTTGACCTCATCAAGCGTGCCTTCCAAGAACGCTCCCGCGGCGGCTTTGTGCCCACCGCCACCGAACTGACGTGCAACTTCATTGCAATCCAGTCCACATCGACTGCGGAAACTCAGCTTGAATCCACCTCGCACTTGCCCCACAAAAATGACGGCGGCTTGGGTGCCGCGAATGGCCAAGGTCAAGTTGATCGAGTCTTCCGTGTCATTGGGCTGCGCACCACACAACTCAAAGTCATCTTTGTTGACGTAGGTGTAAACCAAAGTGCCGTCCATCTCCGTGGTGGTTCGAGAAAGAATCAGCCCGCGAAGTTTCAGTCGACCGAGCGTGTCCCGCTCATACAAATCCCCGTAAACCTCACTAGGAACCACGCCTGCATCAATCAAACGACCGATCGTTCGATAGGTGTCTGACGTGACACTTGGGAACCGGAACCATCCCGTGTCGGTTGCAATGGCAGCAAACAAAGGTGTCGCCATCGTTCGCGTCAGAGGCACGTTGAGCGCGTCGGCGGCCTGCACCACCAAATGCCCGGTCGCTTCGGACTGGTAGTCCTTGTACATCCTCGCACCAAGCTCGTCTTCGCCCACGTGGTGATCGAGCACCATCTTGTCCGCGCGAGACGCACGGATGACATCGCCCATGTCGCCGAGTTGTGCCCATGCACTGGTGTCAAGAATCATGATGCAATCCGCTTTCACGTCTTCGGCTTCCACTGAATCCCCCAGCACCTCGATGTTGCCAGCGGGGTCCAAGAACGAAAGAGCGGGCGGAGTTCGGTGAGCGTTGATGATGCGAACGTCTTTTCCAATCGCTCGCAAGACTTCCGCCATCCCCAATTCGCTACCCAATGCATCGCAGTCGGGTCGAATGTGGCTGACCAAGACAAACGATTGATAGTGCTTGAGTTGTTCAACGAACGCTTTCCAGTTGACTCCCACGAGCGGATCTTTCATTCAAGGATGAGAAGGCAGAGACGAAACGGTCTCTCGTACGGTTTGCAAATCAATCTGCAGTTGTAGTTTCAAAGCGGAAGCATCGGCAAACTTCTGCACGCTCCGGACTTGGCTCAGCAAAGTCAGCGTGACCGTTTTGCCATAAAGATCGCCATCATAGTCGAGCAGATGAGCTTCAATTTTGGTTTCCTGGCGTTCATCAAATGTTGGATTGGGACCAATGTGAACCGCCGCAGGATGGACCGGTCGGTCATGAGTTCCTTCGAAAGCAGCCAGCGCTGCATACACGCCGTGTTCAGGAATCAATGTTTCAACGCCGTCCAGATTGGCCGTGGGGAATCCCAGCGTTCGACCTCGCTGTGCCCCGGTCGTCACGGTCCCGGTCAAACAGTACCGGCTGCCGAGCATTTGGTTGGCCAGCGAGATATCACCCGAGGCGATCGCTTCACGCACTCGCGAACTGCTGACCAAGCGTTCGTCACGAACCGACGGGACCACAATTTCCACATCAATCTGACGTTCTTCGGCCAACTCTTTCAGACGCGTTGTGTTACCAGCTCGATCGCGTCCAAAGAAAAAGTTGGGCCCTTCAATGATCGCTTTGCCCGACAACTGCTCCACGATCAATCGCTGAAAAAACTCTTCGGCGGTCTGATTCAAAAATTCTCGAGTCGCCTCGCAAACGAGCAGGTGATCGATCCCCAATTCGGACATCAACTCCGCCCGGCGGGGCAGGGTGGTCAGCTTGGGCGGCGCCCCATGCGGCCGCAGCACCGACGCTGGATGCGGATCCATCACGACCGCGATCGCTTTGCCGCCGACCCGATCCGCATGCCGCCGAACTCGTTCCAGCAAAACGCGGTGCCCCAGATGCACCCCATCAAAGTTGCCAATGCTGATTGCGCCTCCTTGAAGCGATTGATGCAGGTCGGGTTCGCCCGCGAGGTCGCTCAAGTGGATCAGGGAAGTCATTCAATCGGGGCAGGGCAGGGGAGAAACAAATGGAATCAGGTGGCGCGTGCTCAGTATGCCTGATTCACTTCGTTTTCGTCAGATCCCATCACCATGCCCCGAGTCCGTCGTCATTTCATCCGCGACGACGGCCAGCGTATCCACAACATGCAGAGCCGTCATTCCCGCCAGACTGAAACGCGCCGCCGCCTCATCTCCGCTCCGGCCATGAATCCAGACGCCCAACCTCGCCGCCTCGGGACCGCTCAGCCCTTGCCCCAGCAACGAGGTCACGATACCAGTCAACACGTCGCCGCACCCCGCGGTCGCCATCCCTGGATTGCCGGTCGTGTTCTGCCAAACCGAACCCGCTTGGCCGTCCCGCTTCGCCACGACATGCGACGGGCCGCCTTTGACGACGATCGTCAGCCCCAATCGCTGCGACAATTCTTCCGCTGCCTTGAGCTGCGCGTCGACGTCCTTTGCGGAAGCTCCCGTCAATCGTTGCAGTTCACCTGGGTGCGGCGTCAACACGCACGCTGCATCGTCGCTGCTTCGCTTGAATCGGTCGTCACCAAACCAGTCCTGCTCCGCAATGATGTTCAGCGCATCGGCATCGAGCACCAACGGCAGATCCTTTTTCGCAAGCAAACCAGCAACAATCGCGGCACTCCCGGATCCCGTTGTGATCCCGGGGCCACAGCCCACCGCGTTTTGAGCGGCCAAGCGATCCTGGATCGATTCCCACGCCGACTCCGCAAACCGTTGCCCGTCGTCGGTCAGACCGATGGTCATCAACGCAGGATGAAATCCGGCGACGCAGTCCAAAATGCGATCCGGAACCGCAGCCGCTACCAACCCCGATCCGGTGTGCAGCGCTGCGATGGACGACAGCGAGATCGATCCCGCCATGCCTCGCGAGCCACCGACCAACAACACTCGACCAAAATTGCCTTTGTGAGCGGACTCTTCTCGCCCCGGAATCCGCAGCGGCGGTGGGTTGGTAGACTGAGTCAGAATGGTTGGCGTCACAGAGGATGACATTTGAGGCTCGCAGAGGGTCGATCATGACATGCAAATGA
>NZ_JBICHO010000569.1:0-10752 GCF_043100905.1 Rhodopirellula sp. JB055
CGGTATGATCCGCCGCAACGGCTGGTTGAGATGAGTTGGTTGACTGGATCGTGCGAGGCATCCAGTTTCTGAAGTGGGCGATGCAATGTGCCAACGCCTTGGAAAAATGCGCAGTCACCGGTAGGATCAACCTAGGGGCGAGATGTCCGCCCGTCTTCTCGAATATCTGTGGATGCTGCCCGAGTGAACGCTAGTAAAGCGAAAAAAGACTCCAAGTCGTTGTCGGACCCGGGGATCCACGAGCGAATTCGTATGGATCACTCCAGCGAAAAAGCGGAGGATTATGTCGAAGCGGTCGCTGAGATCTTGGCGAATCAATAATCGTGCCGCGTCGTTGATTTAGCTGGTTTTTTTGGTGTCAGTCACGTCACGGTGACCCGAATTGTCCAGCGGCTTGTTGGCGAGGGATTGCTTGAGACCGAACCCTATCGCCCGATTCGCTTGACCACGAAGGGAAAGCGTCTGGCAACCGCGTCCCGCAAACGACACGAGATCGTGCACGCGTTCCTCCTTGCGATTGGAGTGGACGAAGCGACCGCGGCGCATGATGCCGAAGGTATCGAGCACCACGTGAGCCCCAAAACGCTCAAGTGCCTGCAGAATGTAATCACGCGTTTGAAGAGCAGCACAAAATAGATGGCGTTCCTTCGTCGCCATCGTATTTCGCGGCTTTCTCAGCACGCCGTTTTGATGGGACGACCGGTCTTGATGCGTCCCGACGTGATTGCCGTGCCGCGAAATCCATCGGATGTGTCGACTTTACCTGGCATCCTTTCTGCCGGCGGTGAGCCTGTTTCGGGGCCAGGCTGACTTCCTAGTGAACGACCGCTTTCAGGTCCGGTAATTTGTCGATCATGCGTCGGGCGTCCGGGTTGATGTCGATCGCTTTCCTCGCCGCTGCTAATGCTTCGGCGATTTTCCAGTGACGCGCTGCAATGCGAGCCAGCAACACGTGGTACTCGGCGAGCCCGCCTAGTTCGGTATGGTTGATTGCGAGCACGTTCAATGCTTCTCGATCACGCTCCAATTCGATGAGGCAAGTCGCCAGGTCCAGCAAGACCACCGGGCGGCTCGCGTCTTCGTCCGCCAGTTGGTCGAGCAACTCAAGGGCCTCCTGCCAGCGACGCAAATGCATCAGCGCGGTTGCTTCGCAGTATCGAATTTCCGACATCCGCCGGTTTCGTTTGTCGAGAGATTGGATTTCAAGCAGAGCCGCTGGGTAGTTTTCATGGCGGAAGTGGTTGGCGATGCGCCGCATGGCTGCATGGATTCGACCCGCCGTGCGTTGGTTCATGCGATCGCCTCCTCCAGTTGCTTCGAGACGAAGTCCCAGTTGGCAACCTCCCAAAAACCGTCGACGAACCTGGGACGCTCGTTTCGGTAGTCGACATAGTAGGCATGTTCCCAGACATCGAGGGTCAATAGAGGCGTTTGGTGATATTTCAGAGGCGTGTCTGCATTGCCCAGCGGCAGAATCGATAGTTTGCTCTGCGAGTCGATCGCCAACCACGCCCAACCGGCACCAAAAAGTGTCGTCGCAGCTTCCGAGAACTGGTCTTTGAAGGCTTGAATGCTTCCAAAATCACGGTCAATGAAATCGGCAAGTTGCCCCGATGGGCCACCTGAAGAAGCTGGCGACATGCAGTTCCAGAAGAATGCATGATTCCAGGCTTGCGCTGCGTTGTTGAAGATACCGCCACTGCTTGCGACTACCACGTCTTGGAGGGAATGTTCTGCGAGCGGATCGTCCTTCAGCATCCTGTTCAGTTTGGTGTAGTAACCGGCGTGGTGCTTACCGTAATGGTAGCTCATCTGTTCTTCGGAAATGTACCCTTTCAAGGCGTCCATGGCGTAAGGAAGCGGCGGTTGCTGAAAGTCGGACATGCGATCGTGACCCCTGAATTGTTCGAGTAACGGTGAATTCGGCAAACCGATCCGAGCCAGCCACGGAGATGGGCACCGGCAAACGGAGTGGTTCGCGAATATGGAATGAACTTTCGAAATGTAGCGTGTGCTACACCTGGGTCAAGGGTAGCGTCGGCTACAATGTGGGGTTGGGTAGATCGATTGGGGAGAGGGCACCGCAGCGGATGTCGGAGACAGGTGCAGAAAGACGCGAATTGCTTCCAGCCTGACAACCGGTTCCGGGTTGATCACGCGGTGGTTGGCGATTCACGCGGTTTCGCTTTTGACCCTCGGCATGGCAGCCATTGTGCTCACCGGTTGGATGGGAGCGTTCTCAACCGTTGGGTGAAATGGCCAAGGTCATCTTGGCGCGCCGTTTGAGCGAACGTCGTTAGGCATCTTTTGTCTTTCGGGATGAAGGCATTGGCCAACCTTGTCGTGATTTTCGAAAGACCTTCTTGTTTCAAATGTAGCTTAGGCTACCTTTTGCGTCATCATTGTAGCATGTGCTACTGTTGTGTTTGCGTTCGAGATAAGCGAGGAGAGTCAGATGGAAACGATGGGGAAGTGGTGGCAGTGGAAGGTGATCGGGGCGGAAAACCTGAAAAGTGGCTCGGCATCGAGGCGCGGATTCACTTTGGTGGAACTGCTGGTTGTGATCGCGATCATCGGCATCTTGGTTGGGTTGCTGTTGCCTGCGGTTCAATCGGCGCGTGAAGCAGCACGGCGGATGCAATGCCAGAACAACCTGAAGCAACTTGGGCTCGCGCTGCACAATCACGAGAGCGCTCATCGAATGTTTCCGGCGGGAGTGATTCGGAAAACGTGGGACGAGCAACCGACTTGGTCCGATGGCCATTGGGGTTGGGGGGCTTTCGCGAATTTGCTGCCTTTCCTGGAGCAGACGGCGCTTCACGGTGACCTGAGGTTGGACATGCCGTTGCTAGGAGCGCCACCATCGTTTCCTATCAACCCAGAGCATGTTGACTTGGTGAAGACGGTGATCCCGGCTTATCTTTGCCCTAGCGATCTGGGGACGGTATTGGATCCACGTTATCGACCGATCAACTACGTCGCTTGCTTGGGGAGTGGGGTGGCGGGGCCCGACACGATCGCAGGCGGAGACAAAAAGGCAGATGGCGTCTTTTATGTGAATTCCAATTCAAAGCCGCGTGATATTACGGACGGTCTTTCCAACACGGTGGCAATGTCCGAGACGATTTTGGGGCCGGGGGGTGATGGCGGAGACACTTACACCACGGCAGTTCGGCCACCGCATCCAGAGAGCTACTGGTCCGCGTTGATGCCATGGATGTCGCCCACTTTGTCAGAGTCTGCATGCTCGGCAGCGACATCGTTTGGTGTGACTCGTGGAAGCGGGTGGGCATCAACAAGTCACCTTAGCGGATTTTTCAACGCCTATCTTCCGCCAAACAGCACGACGCCCGACTGCATGGTTCACTACACCTTTTCGCCGGGGTGGATTGCCGCTCGAAGTCGTCACACGGGCGGCGTGAACGCGCTGTTGTGCGATGGCAGCGTTCGTACGATGACTGAATCAGTTGATTTGGACGTCTGGCGAGCGATCAGCACGCGAGGCGGAGGCGAAGTCGTGGGGTTGTCGCAATGAACGTTTTTTCGATTCTGTCTTCTGCCTTCCAACTGGTACGGAGGTCGCCGGGGCATCTTGCGAAATGCCGTGTGTGGTATGTCACCCTGTTGTTTTGGGCTTTTGCGTTGTTGCTCAGTGCTGGAGGACATCGGGCGTTTGTCAGCCTGCGTTCTCTGGATCAGTCCATCTCCAGTGTGACTTACCAGCAGCAAGGGCGGCACGCCAATTGGGTTGGCCATGGCACTGCTGCGCATTCATTGGAATACAAGCAAAAGGTGGACCCGAGTTTCGTCGAAGCGTCCAAGCCCTCTTCCTTGGGTGATTTGCGAACGTTGACCGTCTCAACCTTCTGGGCAGGATTGGCGATTGCACTGACAGCGGGAGCGGCGATCGCCGTTTGGGCAGGCGGCCGAGTTCCGGCAAATGGAATTCAGTCGCTGATCGGTGCGCTCGCTGGTCATGCATTGTGGATCGGCGCAATCGAAGTGGGCTTGGATATCGCAGCACGCAAACTGGGGCTGGCTGGCGCACTGGCGGTTGTGGAGGATCGTGTTGTTGGAGTCCATGGAACAGGCGTGTTGATCCAGTGGTCCGCTTTGTTTTTGATTCCTGTGATGATCGGATTGACGTTTCACGAATCCAATCGCTGCGTCGTATTCAAGTGGCTGCGCAAACGCTTGCCGCTTACCAGAAGTGTTGCTCCCAGTGGGCGTGTGGAGAACTATGCGGCACGGACACTGGTTCAGTTTTTCATGACCGTCTGGGTTTGTTACGCCGGGATTCTGTGGGCGGCCGACCGTTCTTTTTCACCGTACCCTGGTGCGACGTTGACGATTGCGATGCTGTTGATCGCCATCGCAACACCGTACATGGTTTACCGAACGACACAGCAAAAGTCTGCCGCCGCCATGTTTCGTTACAGCGTCAGTGGTGCGGTGGTGGCTTGGAGTGGAATTGAAATTGCCGCCGCGACACGTTTGATTACCGAACCATGGCTGAGTGATTCTGCTTTGGGGTTGGTCGTGTGGGTTGCCAGTCCGATCCTCTTGACGGTGTTCGTCGTCCGAGCGCTGCTTGTCGACCGTTCTGAGTCGTCGAGGCAGCACGATCCACCGTGTGAACGAGGGGTGCGCAAGGAGAAACGGGCCTTTGTGACTGTGGCGATGCTAATGTCGTTGACACCAGCTTTCGTGGGGTGCTCATCCGAAGTTCCGGAAGAGGCCCCTTTGACATCGGAGCAGATGATTCAGCGTCTGGACGAAATCGCTGAGCCTCTGAAACCTGTCCCGGAGGAAGCGATGGAGGGAGTGGCCCATGCACTTGGGACGCCTGATCGTATCGCTCGTGTGTCCGCGATCCTGGCGTGCGGCAAATCAAAACGCGTGCCTCGCTATCTCAGAGCCAGCATTTTCAGCATCGCTCAGGATGATCCTGATCCTTTGGTTCGAGGGGCCGCGTTGCGGTGTCTGTGGCAGCTGGGACGCCCGACGAGCGAATTGCGGCGGTTGACGGATGAGCTTCGAGATGATGTCGTTTTCGGTGATCTCATCAAGCAGTTTCAGCGGGAATGATCGTGAACGGGGCGTGTCAATTGCTAGTCGATGTCTCGTTTGCAGGGCGAAAGTGAACTGCAATTTTCCTATGCTGTGGCAGGAGGTCGGTTGAAAACGGAGATTCCTGTTTGGGCGGTTGGGTTAGCGATCTGATGGGGTATGAGCCTTCTCGATGGTGATCAACCTGAAAGTTCGTGCATCTTCCTGATCGCTACGCTATCATGCTCTATTGATTTAGCGACCAGCGGAAAACAGTGGCAGCATCTTCGGTTCGAAGGACCTGCGTGGCTGGTTAGAGAAGGGTGACTTGTACAGGTTTCAGGTCGCTTCTTCCCATCATTCGCCGGTGACCATCTTGGGGGGCGCGGAGCGAAATGAATTTTGGCGTCCATGCTCCGGCCCACTTGGCGATCAGAGTTGGGAGCACCGATCGCTGATCGCAAAGTGGGAGCGGATTGCGCTGCCCAAAGACAAGAATGTACAACACGAGCAGACTACCGAGGAAAAACATGCCGCGAAGCATTTTGACAGTTCTCCAATCAGGCCTTTTGGTGCTGTGCTTCGGTGTTTGGCCGAACGCACCGCAGCACGCTGATGCGGAAGACGTTTTTGAGTTCCAGACCAATGATGTGGTCGCCATCTACGGCAACGGATTGGCCGATCGGATGCAGCATGACCCCTGGGTCGAGACCTTCCTTCAACATCAACTGAAGGGACTCGATGTCAGTTTCCGGAACATGAGTTTTTCGGGCGACAGAGTCAATCAGCGGCCCAGGAACAAAGGGTTCACCAATGACATCGAGTACTTGAACCACGTGGCACCGGATGTCGTCTTTTCTTTCTATGGTTTCAACGAGTCTTTTGCTGGAGCGGAGAAAGCGGATGCCTATCGCGATGAATTGATCAAGCTGGTGCAGCGGTACACCGAGGCGCGAAAGGGCGACGGGGCGGACTTGCGTTTCGTTCTGTTCAGTCCGATTGCCTACGAGAACACCGGCGACCCGAACCTGCCCGATGGCACGGAATTGAATGCGAACTTGGCGGCTTACACCGAGGCGACTCGTGAAGCGGCCGAGGAAGTCGGTGTGACCTTTGTCGATTTGTTTTCGCCAACCTTCCAGTTGTTCCAATCGAGTTCCGAGCAACTCACGCTCAACGGCGTTCACCTCAACGCAGCCGGTTACAAAAAGCTTGCCGGAATCATTTCGCGGGCGTTGCTTGATGACGAGCCTGCTGCGGATGCAGAATTGGATCTTCTGTATGGCGCGGTCAAAGACAAAAACTGGCATTGGCACAACCGTTACCGGGCAACCGATGGCAATGACATTTGGGGCAGTCGTTCTACCTTGACCTTTGTGGACGGGCAGAGCAACGCAGAGGTGTTGAAGCACGAGTTGGTGATGCTCGACGTGATGACCGCCAATCGCGACAAAGTGATTTGGGCGGCAACTCAGGGGCAGACCTTGCAAGCGGACGACAGCAACGTGCCTCCGCCGGTCAAGGTGATTTCAAACATTGGTGGCGGAAGTGCCAGTTCCAGTGCCCGAAAAGAGGGCAGCATCGATTACCTCAGTCCCGAGGAATCGCTGGCGAAGATCAACGTTCCGGACGGCTATGAGCTCAACGTTTTTGCGTCGGAAGTTCAATTTCCCGACTTGGCCAACCCCGTTCAGATGCAAGTCGATGCGAAGGGACGCTTGTGGGTTGCGAGTTGGAACACGTACCCCAAGTGGGAGCCAGGGAAGGAGATGAATGACTCCCTGATGATCTTGGAAGATACTGATAACGATGGCAAAGCCGATGTCCGCAAGATCTTCGCCCACGTTCACAACCCGCTCGGTTTTGAGTTTTGGAATGGGGGCGTGGTTGTCACGTCTGGTCCTGATCTGTTGTTCTTGAAGGACACAGATGGAGATGACAAGGCTGACGTGCGATACCCCATCCTGCAAGGGCTCGGTACCTCGGACACTCACCATGCTGCGAACAATTTGGTTTATGGGCCAGATGGCGGGATCTATTGGCAAAGCGGGATTTTCCTCGTTCACAATCACGAGACCCCGTGGAAGCAAAACCTGAATATCGGTGCGTCGGGCATGTACCGCTTTGACCCGTTGACGTTCGCGATCACGCCACACGCAGGTAACTCACCCAATCCGCACGGGACCAGTTTTGATTACTGGGGTTATTGCTATGCCAGCGACGGAACCGGTGGGCGTTGCTATCAAGTGCGTCCTGAGGGCAATGGCTTCAAGATGCACCAATTGTTGGAAAAAGAGTTTCGTCCGGTGGCAGCGAATGCGATTTTGTCTTCAGAGCATTTCCCCGAAGAGCTGCAAAACGACATTCTAATCTGCAACACGATCGGATTTTTGGGAGTGAAGCAGTACAAGCTGGACCGAGAAGGGGATGTCGTGGAGGAAGACTCTGCGGAATCGGCGCTGGAGGAACCAGCGTATGTCAAAATCACACGCGGTGGTGGTCTGATCACGGTGGATCACCCTGCCCTGAAGGATGCCAAGATCACCGGGTTCAAACTCAGCGTGAACGGGCAGCAGCAGATGAATCTCTCGGAAGTGGAGGTTTTCAGTGGCGGCAAGAACATCGCGAAAACGGCCAAGCTGAAACAATCGAGCGAATACAACAACGGAGCTTTTCCTGTCCAACGACTCGTCGATGGCGACAAGGGAAACTTCGCTCACACTTCGCCGCAGAAGGACCCGTGGATGCGAGGTGACTTCCCGTCGCCTGTGCAAATCACCGACTTCAAAGTTTGGAACCGCAAAGGCTTCGAAGACCGTTTTAACAACGGCAAGATTGAGTTCTTTGACGGCGATGATGTTGTTGCTTCCGTGGACATTGAGATTGAATCCGCCAATCCGGAAGAGAAACACCGAGAGTTCGGTGAGGTTTGGGGGACACCCGGGTTGGAGTTGCTCAACAGTGACGACCGCAACTTCCGTCCCACCGATGCTGTCGTTGGCGAGGACGGGGCTCTGTATGTTTCCGATTGGCACAACGCGATCATCGGGCACATGCAGCACAACATTCGTGACCCCAATCGTGACCATGCTCACGGCCGGATTTTCCGATTGACGGTCAAGGATCGTCCTCTGCAAAAACCTGTCAAAATCGCCGGCCAGCCCATTGAGGCTTTGCTTGAAAATCTCAAGCATCCTGTCAATGGCGTGCGGCATCGGACCCGCATCGAGCTCACTCAACATGACTCGGACAAAGTCATCGCGGCGACGCAAAAGTGGATGGCCGATTTCGATCCCAATGATGAAACGGAAGCCCACCACTTGTTGGAAGCACTTTGGTTGCATCAACGAAATGGGGTCAAGAACCAAGCATTGTTGAACCAATTGTTGGAATCGGATGTCCGGCATGCGGTGGTCGCTGCCAAGACGGTTCGCCACTTTTGGGAAAACGTTGATACGAAGGGCGGAAGCGAGTTTGCCGCCCCGGCGGAACTTGAGTTCGTCAAGTTTGACACACCCAAGCACCTCAGCGGCGCGGATCGCAAGACTTACGAGTTAGGCGCAACCATCTATCAGCGTGAATCGCACTGTGCGACTTGCCACATGACGCACGGCAAGGGAACTCCCAATGTCTACCCACCGTTGGTCGGTAGTCCCTGGGTCAACGGCAGTGAGGATCGGCTGATCAAGATGGCTCTGCATGGCGTGTGGGGCAAAATGACGGTGGCCGGGAAGACTTACGATCCCGCCCGAGGCGTGCCACCCATGACCGCGTTCCGTTCTTTACTAAAGGACGATGAGATGGCCGCGGTTCTGACCTTCGTGCGGAACACCTGGGGAAACCAAGCCTCGGTTGTCAGTCCTGAGTCCGTCGCCCGCGTTCGCGAAGAGACCAAAGGCCGGACGACGTTCTACAAACCGGAAGAGATCCTCAAGCTGCATCCGTTGGAAAAGGAATTGATGGATGAGGACACTGCACCAGAGATGGAAGTGTTCTCGAACGAGGCGTTGGAGAAAGAGTTGCTGGCCGCTTCACCGAGCAAGTTGGCTCAGGTCGCTTTGGCGAAGGGGAATTTCCAGCGTGGCAAACGATTGTTCCATGAATCGTCCGCAGCCTGCTTCGCGTGTCACTCGCCACCAGCCGGCACCGTGAGAATGGGGCCGGATCTGGAAAAGGCAGCCACCAAACGCACGAATGAAGAACTGGTCGATGCCCTGCTCCGCCCGTCGAAGTTGATTGACAAGGGCTACGCACAGGTGAGCGTGCTGACGGCGGATGGTCAGATTTTTACTGGCATTCGTGTGAGTGAAAACGACGACGAGATTGTGTTGCGCAATCTCGCTCAACCGGAACCCATCACGATTGCACAAGACGATGTCGAGGATGTGATCGAGTCGGAGGTGTCGTTGATGCCTGAGAACTTGATGCGGCAGATGAAAAACCGCAAAGAGTTCAACGACTTGTTGAAGTACATCATCGAAGTCCGCAAGAAGTGAATTGGCTTTGGTGCCGGCTGGAGGATCAATCTTGGCAGCGTGAACAAAACGGTTCACGCTGCCGAGTTGGTTAAGTAGTCAATTGCCTCAAAAATCGCCATTCAAGACGTCGTCCGGCGTGACGACCCTCAAATGCGTGAAGCGTTTGAAGTGCTTGTCATTGAACGTCAAGAGATATGTCAGCCCGTGATGGTCCATCGCAGCGACCAACCGGGCATCGTGAGCTTGTTTGCCAATCACCTTGAATTGACCGACGGTTGATTTCCATTTCTGAAAAATCCCCGGCTCGTCGTCTATCAGGTGATTGATTGCAATCAGTTGATCGAGGTCGGCGATCGCCCGTGTTTCACTCAGGCCGAGTCCGTTGTCTTGGGCGGGGCGTGTTGCAACGACGTGATACTCGTGGAGGCATTGAGGCACCAAAACCAGCTTGTGACCGTCTTTGCTAAGGCGGGCCAACGCATTCAGAGTGAGATCGTGTTTCGGATCCCCCGGGTTCGCGAGACGCACTAGAATATTCGTGTCGCATAGAACCTGCATCAGATACGGTCTGGATAGATGCTGTCCCGGTTGTCGTCCACAACGTGGCTGACAGGGTCGTGGCTTTGGGCAAATGCCCGCAATGCCTCGATCTGTTGATCAGCATCGACCGCGTCATCCGTCTTCGTGACGCTTTCGGCCTTGTCGCGTATTGCTTGCTCGATGAAGGCGGCAACCGAGGGATAGCCGAGCGTGATCGCCGCTTTTTGAGCGAGCGTTTCTGTTTCGTGCGTTAATTCAATGGTCATTGATCGTGTTTCCTCGTTTTCCCCAGAGTCTCACAGCATGGGGAAAAGTCAATCTTTTCCGTGCAAAGAACGCGTCGATGGTTCCACCAGTGCATTCACCCTGCCACCCGTGCTCCAAACCCCAACAGGCGGAACAAAACCGCACGGCTCGATCCCGCTGTCTGAATGTCACAGGGCGTTTGTGATCCATGGGGGTTCGCTGTTGCTCAAGCCCCCGGCTACTTTCTTTCATCTCTTTGGGATGGGGCTTGTTTGCTGAGCCTGCCTGCTTGAGTTTGGCTGAATTTGCAGAGCGAACGAATCTTGGGCTAGTTTTTGCCCTGGGGATCAAGCGTGATGACGACGTCTGGCATCTCATCGAATAATTGCATCGTCAGCGACCGGCAGCCCTCTGCATCGATGCGAACCTGAAGGCTGCC
>NZ_JBICHO010000570.1:0-4073 GCF_043100905.1 Rhodopirellula sp. JB055
CCCTATCGGGTCGGGATCAAAGCGGTCCTGAACTATGACAATTGGATCCGTCAGCAGTTTCGAGAAAACGTTCCCTACGACGAATTTGCACGGCGGCTGATCACGGCCAAAGGCAGCACCTGGCACAACGGCGCCGTGACACTGTTTCGAGATCGACGCAGCCCCGATGAAGTCGCCACACTGGTCAGCCAATTGTTTCTCGGCGTGCGTCTGGAATGTGCCAAGTGCCACCATCATCCATTTGAAAAATGGAGTCAGCACGACTTCTATTCCTTCGCCGCCTACTTTGGCAGAGTCGGCCGCAAAGGCAAAGGATTGTCCCCGCCGATCTCGGGTGGCGAAGAGATCGTTTACGTTTCCACCAAGGGCAGCGTCAAGCATCCCGTGACCGACGAAGTGCTGCCTCCCTCGCCTCTGTTTGGAACCGCTGACGTAGCCGAGGGATCGGATCCACGGGAGGCTCTCGCGGAATGGATGACGTCCCCGGACAACGACTACTTCGCTAAGGTTCACGTCAATCGCGTGTGGGCACAGTTGATGGGGCGAGGCATCGTCGATCCGGTCGATGATCTTCGCAGCACGAACCCACCTAGCAACCCAGCGCTGCTCGATGCGTTGGCCACGCACTTTCAACAATCTGGTTTCGATCAAAAGAATCTGATCAAAACCATCGTCCTGTCCAACGTTTACTCGCTCAGTTCCGTTCCCAACGAAACCAACGCGGCCGACCGACTGAATCACTCGCGTCACTACCGTCATCGATTGCGAGCCGAGGTGCTCGCTCAAGCGGTGGCGGACGTGACCGAAACGTCGGAATCCTTTTCGGCGTTGGCACCTGAATCCCGAGCCAACCAAGTTTGGACGCACCGAATCGATTCGACGTTCCTGGATACGTTTGGCAGACCGGATGAGAACAAGGATCCGCCCTGCGAACGCATTCCCGATTCATCCGTCACTCAGACGTTGCACCTGATGAATTCGCGAGAACTCGACGCACGGGTCCGAAGCGATTCCGGTCGCGCGGCACGGTTGGCGAACAGCGAGCTGTCTCCCGCGGAGATCGTGACGGATCTTTACTTGGCCGTATTTTCGCGATTACCAAACGACGAAGAACGAAGCTATGCCGAGTCACTGATTCGCGACTCCATCGAAAACACCGCGGCGAATCAAAGTGTTGAGAAAGAACAAAAGGAAACCACCGATGAAGGTCGTCGGCGTGTGATGGAGGACTTGATGTGGGCGATGTTGAATTCGCCTGAGTTTATTATTCAAAACTGATGGATCATGTCGAACACTTGGACAAACTGCGAAGGACTGACGCGCCGCGATGGTCTGAAATTGGGTCTTGGCGGACTGATCGGCGGAGGCCTATCAGGAGCCTTGAGTGCGCAAGCCCGCGCGTCAGAAACCTCCGGTTCACGCCGTCGAAACGCTCAGGCGGATGCCTGCATCTTGGTTTGGATGGACGGCGGGCCCAGCCACTACGAAACGTTTGACCCCAAACCAGACGCCCCCGTCGAAATTCGCGGCACGTACCAGCCCATTGCGACTCAAACGCCCGGCATTCAGTTCGCCCAGCCGATGCAGAAGATGGCGGCGATCAGCGATGACCTCGCAATCGTCCGTTCGATTCGGCACGACCAGGGCAACCACGGCGCCGGCAATCACTACATGATGACCGGAGCCCCGCCTCGCATCCCTGTTGGTTGTGGTGCGTTTGTCAGTTTCCATCCCAGCCTCGGCAGTGTGGTCTCGAAAGAGATCGGCGCACCCCATGGGATCCCCGCCTACTTTTCGCTGCCCCGGATGTCGCGTTCGGGCGGCCCGAACTTCCTCGGCAGCAAGTACGCACCGTTCGTCGTTCCCGACAATCCCAACAGTTCCGGCTTCCGTGTTCGCGATGTCACGATCCCCACGGGACTCACCGACGGCCGATTCAGTTCCCGGCAACAAATCCGCCAACGCATCGACACGATGAGGCGTTTCAATGACGCCAGCGTCGCCGATCCAACCTTGGCAGTTGACGAGTTCTATCAGCAAAGTCTGCAAATCATCAGCAGCAAAGAAGCCCAAGCCGCGTTCGACATTCACCAAGAATCCAACGAAGTCCGTGATGCTTACGGACGCAACCCGTTTGGCCAGCAAGCCTTGCTCGCCCGGCGATTGGTCGGCGCAGGCGTTCCCTTCGTGACGCTTTACAGCGGTGGTTGGGACCATCACGTCGACATCTTCAATGCACTTGATAAAAAACTGCCGCCGTTTGAAGCAACGGTCGCGGCTCTAATCTCGGACCTCAAACAACAAGGCATGCTGGAACGCACCTTGGTCGTGGTCTTGGGTGAGTTTGGACGGACGCCCAAGATCAACGAACGCGGCGGACGCGACCATTGGTCCAATGCAATGAGCGTCGTGTTCGCGGGCGGTCAAACGCCGGGCGGACAAGTCATCGGGGCGACTGACCGACAAGGTTACGCCGCGGTCGAACGAGTCCTCTCGCCCGAGAACTTTGTATCGACGATTTATGAAAAACTCGGCATTGATCCTGGTCAAATGATGTACACCGGCGAAGGACGTCCCACACACTTGGTCAGCGACGCGACTCCTATCACCGAGTTGATGAGCTAGTGCGTCACTCATCGAATTCAATCAACGGCAAGTGCGTCCACGAATCCATCCTTCGTTCACGCGACGCAAGTTGCTCCGTGATCGCTTTCACACTTCAGCATCGCCTGGCGTGGGCATTGGTTCTGTGCTGTTTCACCCCGTGTTTGGCTCACGCGCAGGTCAAGCTTGATCGCTTGTTTCCACCCGCGGTCGCGGTCGCCACGGAGACAGCGATCACCGCCGAAGGCACTTTTCCAAACTGGCCACCCAATGTGGAATGTGATTCGCCGCACGTTTCCATCTCCGCCGGCAAAGACGCCGGCAAGCTGACTGTCAAAGTCACGGACGATGCCCCGCCCGGAGTCGCCTGGGTTCGAATTCATGATGACCAATCCGCCAGCAAGTTGGTTCCACTCGTTCTTTCAAACATCAACGTTTTTTCAGAATCGGAACCCAACGACAAACGATCAGACGCCAACCCAATTGCACTTCCCACTGTCATCGCCGGCCGTTTGTCCAAGAGCGGTGACAGCGATGCCTACCGCGTGTCCCTGAAGACGGGCCAGACATTGGTCGTTTCGGCGACCGCGAACCAAGTGCTGAAGTCACCGATGGATGCGGTGCTGCAATTGACCGATCTCCGCGGGAACGTGCTCTACCATTCCGACGATGCCCGTGGACTGGACCCACAAATCGTCTACCCAGCCGACTCGGATCAAGATCTGCTGATTCGAATTTTCGCTTTTCCCGAAACACCCAACAGCACGATTGGCTACGCGGGATCCGCCTCATTCATTTACACGTTGGACGTGACCACCGCCCCGTTTGTGGACCATGTTGCGGCCGACAACAAGAAAGCCATTGCATTTGGTTACAACCTCGACGATGCAACCGCAACGGTTTCCTACATCGCCGAAAGCCTGTCGCCTCCCGTCGCAACGGTCCCCGGTGCGTTGGGGTGGTCTTGGGTCTCACCCGCTGATGAAACGGTTCAGCGATTTTTACCCGGTGTAGCGTTCGATGGGACGCTGCCCGCTTTGCTATTCGGTCACTTCTTGAAGGCAGATGAAACGCATCACTACGAATTCCAGGGCAACAAAGGGACCAAGTACCGCGCGGAAGTCCGATCCAAAGCCAACGGATTCCTGCTCGATTCCAAGCTCACGGTCACCGATTCCAAGTCAGGCAAAACACTGGCCAGCAACGACGACATGTCGTCGGGTGGCTATGACGCGGGAGTCGACTTCACCGCGGTCGAGGACGGTCCTATCGACGTCGCCGTTTCCGAGATGCTGGGTGAGTTTGGACCACGACACTTCTATCAATTGTCGATTCGCGAATTGAAACCAGAATGCCAACTTTCGATGGCTGAAGATCACTTCGTCGTCACTCAGGCCAAACCGCTCGAACTCAGCGTGTCCGTCAATCGCAAGTCCGGTTTCCAATCCAAAATCCGTATTGACGCAACC